>JAEUSG010000080.1 GCA_016788315.1 Fibrobacterota bacterium
AATTAACAAAGGAGGCTCAATGAAAAGGTTTATTCTCATCATCACACTAATGGTCTTTGCTGCTTTTGCACAGCAGACAACAGTACCAAAAATCATGTTTGACACTGCAACCGGGGGCAAAACAGTAATTACCGGCATTCCGGCGGTATTAAACAAGGTAAACATCGGTGTTAAAGGCTATTCAGCTCTCTCTTACACAATATCAAATGATACCGTTGTCATATCTGTTACCCCTGTAAATATTGGCCCGATTGACCCGATAGATCCAATCGACCCAATCCCGCTTGGGGCATCAATCAGACCGCCAATTTATATCGAAGAAATCACAATACCTGTTCGCTTTACAACTGCAGGCGTATACAAGTTTTTCATGATAGAGAATTTCGACGTTATTCCATTAAGCGCTGCGGCGAACGGAGGTATTGGATTAATTAGAAAGAAAAGCCTTGGAAATGTAAGAATTCTGCCGCTTATAAAAATAGATGGTGCATATGCTTTCAAGGGTGACTCCATCTCTTTTCAGGTCATTCTTGGTGAAAAAATAGATTGCGCAGACCGCTATATTACAGGCTATACATTAAGAGACAGCAGCCTCTTACTTACTTACAGAATAAGTCCTACTATGCCAGTCTGCATTCCACCAGTTAACCCTGTTGCATACGGTCCATCTTATAAAATTCCACCTCAGACAAAAAACCTCTCTGTTTACATAGAGGATACAACCAAACTAGGTCTGATAGTAATAAATGAAGTTAAAATTATTGAAGGCAATGTCTCAGATGTTACCAACAGCAGGACTTTAATAGAAAATGCATCAATAATTGCTTTCAAGGAAAATGGCTGTTCTGACGCCTTATGGGCAGGAGTTGAGGAAGTTATAGATACTGCAAAAACTTCGACAGACAAATCAGGATCATATTCAATTAAAGTTCCTAACGACGGGAGCGACTACAGAATCGAAGTGCTGCCTATTTCAGGATCTTACAGAGGGCAGGCTGCATATAGCTCCATTTTCCCAATCACAAGAAGCATACCACCACGTTCAACAATCGATTTTGCTTTAATACCGGCAACTACACCGGATACCAGTTCTGTAATCGTTAAAGTAACAAAACAGGGTCAGCCATTCGCTGGTGCCACACTGAATATGACAGCGGGAAGAGAACAGACCTATTGCGCTTTTTATGAAACAAACTCACTCCCTATTAAACCGCTGCCGGCATACATAACTGACGCAAATGGTAACTGCAAGTTCAACGCACTGCCTCTTGTCCCCTTTACATGGTATGCATGGGGATGTTATGCATCCAACCCATCAATCATCAAAACTGGCAAGCTTCTTGTTAGCCCGTTAAAGAACGATACCCTCTTTATCGAACTTGACCCGACTGCTGTTGAGGTAAAAACTTTGATGAGTACCTCATTGCAAATGACAGTCACACCGAAACCATTCAATACAATAGCGCAAATAAATTTCTCAAATGCGGTTGCTAATGCTGATGTATCCATAATGAATGTTATGGGGCAGAAAGTGTTCTCTAGAGAGAACTTTAAAGGAAGCAAATTGAGCTGGAATGCCAGAAATGCTGCACCTGGAACATATATTATCAAAGCAAAGATTGGCAGAACAGTGCTTATTACGAAAACTGTCCTAACACGCTAAATATCAGTCAGTTATACTTATTATTGAGCGCCTCTGTAACTTACAGAGGCGTTTTTTATTTTAAACACTCTCTAATGTGTTTTATTTGTTTTAAACAACAAATTAGCAGGGCAATCGCACAAAACCGCCCACAGTAGCACAAGTCAATTAAGTTAATTATTAAGTAAATTTGATAACACACTGAATTACAAAGGAAAAGCATTTGTAATACAGAAAATTTGTAACTCTCTTTTTCACCTTTTAACCACACCTATTTTTCTTGCTGTATGCAACAGCACTTTGATATATTACAACAGTAATATTGTCTCTGCAATCCGTTTTGGTAAGTTTATGGAGGTCACGTAAGAACATGAAAATCAAACTCGACAGAAACGAAGTTCTCAACCTTGAGTACTCATTAAAGAAAGAATACCTCCTTTCAAACGGAATGGGCTCATACGCATCAAGTACAATTATTGACTGCCACACTAGAAAGTACCACGGTCTCCTAGTAACTCCAATCCTCCAATTCGGCAAGATGTACAACCTTTTATCCAAGCTGGAAACTGCTGTTGAAATCGAAGGCCGTGATTTCAGACTTAACACAAATAAACACCCCGGTGTATTTGCTCCTACAGGCCACCAGTACATAGATTCTTTCGAACTCGACTCTATGCCAGTTACAACATACAGAATCGGCGACATAACAATATCAAAAACCATCCTCATGTCTCAGGGCAGAGAATCTGTATTTGTGAAGTACGAAGTGCTGTCAGCAACAGTTCCTCTCCTTTTCAAAGTAAGCCCTCTTCTTGCCTATAGAGAAATACACGCTCTCTCAGCCGAAAACATGAACATCCGTCCGCGAGCTTTCTCGGAAAAAAATGGTTTTAAAATTGATCCATACGAGGGCCTGCCTCCTCTTTTTGTAGAAACATCCGGAAAATCAACATTCTTCCCGTCACCTGTCTGGTGGAATTCAATAGAATATCTGAAAGAACGTAACAGGGGTTATGATTATCAGGAAGATCTGTTCTGTCCAGGCCTTTTCGAAATAAAAGCGAAAAAGGGCGACACAATAATCATCAGGGCAACAACGCACAAAACCAGAGAAACTGTTGCCAAGGAGTGGACTGAAGCAGAAAGAGCCCAGGCTCTTATTACAAAAAGTTTTGCCAAAGAGAGCGAGCCTATCCGTACTCTAAAGCAGAGTTCTAAAAACTACACCATTGTTTACTCAAAGAAAAAAGCTGTCCGTGCCGGATACCACTGGTACAGAGCTTTGGGTCGGGATACGCTGATGTCTCTCCCTGGGCTTTTCAACGGCAGAGATGACAAAGAAACAGCTCTTGACATTTTGACTCGTTATGCCAAGTATGAGCGGAACGGTCTCTTGCCTGACATACTTGACACTCTCGGCGAAAACCATGTGTATAACAATGCGGATGTCTCGCTTCTTTTTATACTTGCTGTCCAGCGCTGGAGCGATATTGCTAACGATAAAAAAGCACTCGATAAAAATTTCTCAACGCTTATTCTCAAGATCATTTCAGACATTCTCGATGGGAAGGCTGAAAACATCCGAGTAGAGTCGAATGGCATCATATACACTGGCAGTCCATTCACCGCTCTTACCTGGATGAACGGATATTCTTACGGACGGCCTGCTACACCGCGTAACGGTGCAGCGGTTGAAATAAACGCCCTTTGGTATAACGCACTCCGATTTGCATTGGAAGCATTTCAGGATAAAATGGAGCCGGCTGAACTTGACTCCATACAAAACGTTGCAGATCGTTTAGAGAAGAACTTCATGGGCTGCTTCTGGAGTAATTATCTGAATTGCCTATGCGATGTTGTCCGTGAAGATGGTACACAGGATCTTTCAATCCGGCCTAACCAGCTTTTCGCAATAGCGCTCCCCTATTCACCGGTTCCTGACAGTGCAATCACTCCTATAATCACAGTAGTACGCAAGCATCTTGTAACTCCATACGGCTTCAGAACACTTTCACCATCAGATCGTGACTACAAACCGATCTATGCAGGAGGCGTTGACGAACGTGATGCAGCTGCGCACCAGGGTATGGTATACCCATGGTTCATAGGTATATATATGGACGCTCTCTTAAAAGTTTTCCCGCCATCAGTTGTCTCCAAAGAAATCAAGGAGACCTTTTCGTCTTTGTGGGATGACCATTTATCGAGATATGGACTAAATCAGATTTCAGAGATGTTTTCGCCAAATCCACCCTACATAGCGAAAGGGTGCATGGGACACGCGCTGAACCTGGCTGAAATAACCAGAGTCCTTGAAACTTTGCAAAAATCATGAGAAAGAGGAAATAGATTATGAAAGTTCTAATGTTCGGATGGGAGTTCCCCCCCTTCATCAGCGGAGGACTGGGAACAGCATGTTATGGAATTACTAAAGGTATTTCGCACCACGGCGTTGAAACGACATTCGTGCTGCCCACAAAAAAAGGTAAAGACCTTAAGACGAATATTCGTATGATTGCAGCTGACGAGTTGCTCTTCTCCGGAGAGTTTGAACGTGTCGTCGGTAAAATGACAGTCGACCGTATGATTGAGTCAAACCTGAAGTTTGATGTCTCACCATATTTTACTGAGACTTACTACAACGAGGTTTACAAAAGACTACAAACTACCGCCAGCAAACTTAAAGATAAAGACAAAATCAGTCTTCTAGATTTTACCGGTAACTACGGCAAAAATCTTATGGCTGAAGTCTCTGGTCTCGCAATTATCGGCGAATATCTGGGTCTTGTTGAGTCCTTTGATGTCATCCATGCACACGACTGGCTTACAGTTCTCGCTGGTGTTGCAGCCAAACAAGCAAGCGGCAAACCACTTGTAATGCATGTTCACGCAACCGAATTCGACAGAAGCGGCGAAAGCGTTAACCAGCAGGTTTACGATATTGAAAAATACGGTATGGATAACGCCGATAAAATAATCGCGGTATCACACCTTACTAAGAATATCATCGTCACAAGGTACGGACAAAATCCAGACAAGGTTGACGTTGTACATAATGCAGTTGAAAAGAGCAAAACGTTTGATAAAAGCAGCGTAACCCGTCCTCTTAAAGAAAAGACAGTACTCTTTCTTGGCCGTGTTACTATGCAAAAAGGCCCCGACTACTTTATTGAGGCGGCACACCTTGTACTTCAAAAGCTCAAAGATGTCAGATTTGTTATGGCCGGTTCCGGCGATATGCTTAACAGAATAATAAACAGAATGGCATATCTCAAAATAGCCGACCGCTTTCATTTCACAGGCTTCCTCAAGGGTCAGCAGGTTGAAAAGATTTATGCAATGAGTGACCTTTACATAATGCCTTCGGTATCTGAGCCATTCGGCATTGCTCCGTTCGAAGCTCTGCTCTACGATGTACCGGTTATCATATCCAAGCAGTCAGGCGTGGCGGAAGTCCTTAAAAACGCTGTCATGGTTGATTTCTGGGATGTGCACAAACTGGCAGACAGAATTGTCAGAATTTTAACAGATGATTCATATGCGGCAGAGTGTGTAAAAAACTGTAAAGCTGATTTCGAAAATGTGGCCTGGGAAACTGCCGGCTATAAAATCCGTCAGGTTTACGAATCGGTAGTAAAATAACTCATAAGAGGAGCCGAAATAATGGTATCCGTCTGCTTTTATTTTCAGGTGCATCAGCCATACAGGCTTCGGCAGGATTACTCCTTCTTTGATATCGGCGTTAATCACAATTACGAGGATGAGCAGGCAAACAGAGAAATCTGCAACAAGATTTCTCAAAAATGCTACATCCCGATGAACAGACAGCTGCTTGAAATGATTGACCATTATGAAGGTAAATTCAAGTGTTCCTTCTCAATATCTGGAGTTGCACTTGAGCAGTTTGAAAAATACAACCCCGAAGTTATCGACTCGTTCAAACAACTTAGCGATACAGGATGCGTTGAATTCATAAATGAAACATATTACCACTCGCTCTCCTTTCTATTTTCCAGAAAAGAGTTTAAGAACCAGGTAAAACTCCATAAAGACAAGATTAAAGAACTTTTCGGAAAAACAGCAACAACCTTCCGTAATACCGAGCTTATCTATTCAAACGAAGTAGCCAAAGCAGTTGAAGAGCTTGGCTACAAGACAATTATTGCAGAAGGTGCAGAGCAGATCCTTGGTTGGCGCACACCAAACTTTTTATATCAGCCCGCTGGCTGCTACAAACTAAACCTGCTTTTGAAAAACTATAGACTATCTGATGACATAGCATTCAGATTCAGCAATAAAAGCTGGGACTGCTGGCCATTATCTGCTGAGACCTATGCTAAATGGCTCAACAGAGTTGCAGGAAATGGTGAAATCATCAACCTCTTTATGGATTACGAAACATTCGGCGAACACCAATGGGCAGATACAGGTATTTTTGAATTCATGAGGACACTCCCTGAAAAGGTTCTGGAAAATCCTGATTTCAATTTCATAACCCCTTCAGAATCCGGCAAATTATATACGCCGATGTCTAAAATTGACTGCCCGCACTTTACATCATGGGCAGATATTGAACGTGATCTTACAGCTTGGGTTGGCAATCCTATGCAGGACTCTGCGATCCAAATGGCATACGCACTGGAAGCTAATGTCATCAAATCAAAAGATCCAGACCTTATAGCCACATGGAGAAAACTTCTAACCTCTGACCATTTTTATTACATGTGTACAAAGTGGTTTTCTGACGGCGATGTGCACAAATACTTTAATCCATACACCTCGCCGTACGATGCATTTGTCGTTTACTCAAATGTACTCAACGACATCATTGAAACACTTAAAGCAAGAGGCATAGCAGTATGACCAGAAGCAAGAAGCCCTTTCTGTTAGAAGTCTCATGGGAAGTATGCAATAAAGTCGGCGGCATCCATACAGTTTTGAAAAGTAAAGCGGCAGAGGCTCAAAAAGCTTTCGGTGACCATTATTATCTCGTAGGTCCCCTATTCGACCATAATCCTGAATTTATTGAACAGCAGGGCGGAGATTTTACTACAATCAGCCAAAAACTTCAAAAGGCAGGCATAAAAGCCAAATGCGGAATCTGGAACACTCCGGAAAAACCGAGAGTAATTCTTGTACGCTTTAAAGATTCACTGGATCAAAGCCGTCTACTGTACACTCTTTGGAAAGACTTCGGCGTTGACTCAATGACCGGAGGAGCTGACTATCAGGAACCTGTACTTTTTGCGACTATGGCTGCAAAAGTAATTGAAACTGTAGCGTCCCTCAATCAGGAAGCGCAATTTACTGCACACTTTCACGACTGGACAACAGGTGCCGGCATACTTCATCTCAAGAAACATGCACCGCGAATTGCAACCGTCTACACAGCACATTCAACTGTGGTCGGTCATGCTGTGTGCTCAAACGGAATAAATCTTTACAACTCTCTTGACCAGATAAATTCCGACAGAGAGGCAGAAAAATGGTCAGTTGTGGCAAAACATTCGCTTGAATCTGCAAGCGCAAGAGAGTGCGATATTTTCACAACCGTAAGTAAAATTACAGCCGAAGAGGCAAAATCCCTTCTCAATGCCGAAGCTTCACAGATTCTAATCAACGGTTTGAATGCGAAACAGATACCTTCATATAAGGAAAATGCATCTCGATACTCTGAAAACAGAAACAAGCTGTTAAGTTTCGCCTCCGCTTTTTTAAAGAGGGATCTCAAATCAGACAATACTGCTATCATCTCAATATCAGGACGATATGAATTCATTAATAAAGGGATAGATCTATATCTTGAGTCACTTGCCCATCTAAAAAACGAAGACGGCATTGAAAAGAATGTTGTAGCTTTCATCTTCGCACTAGCAAATGCAAGGCAGCCGAATGATTCCTTCCGCAGCGAACAGTACTCAGCAATAAGCACTCACCCGCTATGGGAACCGGCAAATGATTTGGTTATTGCAAACGCCTCCAGACTCGGTATCAACAACAGCCAGGATTCCAAGGTGAATCTGATTCTGGTTCCTGCATATCTAAATGGGTCTGACGGTGTTCTGAACATGGAATACTTCGATGCCCTTACTGCATGCGATCTCACAATATATCCCTCATGGTATGAATCATGGGGATACACCCCGCTTGAAAGCATTGCCTATTCCGTTCCTACAGTCTGCTCAGATGTTTCAGGTTTCGGCCAGTGGATACAGGCAACTGCAGCTGAAAGTGACGGAATAAAGGTACTCTCCCGCAGAAATGCAACGTTTACCGAATCTGTTGAATCTCTTGCAAATCACATTCGTAAAATCATCCATCTCGATTCGGTATCACTAAACAAACTGCGTGTTTCAGTTCGCCAGACAGCCCTTACTGCTGAGTGGGAAAACTTTTACAGGAACTATATGTCAACTTATGAAATGGCCTCAAACAAGCTTCAGGAGCGTCACAAAACCGATTCTGATGCCTCAACTGCAAAAGAGTCAACAGCCTTCCGCGGCACAAACAGTCCGCGCCCCCGCTTTAAGCAGTTCTCTGTAATCACCTCTCTTCCCAAACAGCTCGAAAGATTACGTGAACTTGCACATAACATCTGGTGGGTCTGGAATGCAGATGCTACAGAACTTTTCATACGCCTTGATCCTGTCCTCTTTGAGAAAATCGGCAATAATCCAGTAGCTTTACTTGAACTTGTAGAGCCGTCTAAACTTGACGCAATTTCCAAAAATGAAAGCTATATGCTTCTTTACGAATCAGTAATGAAGAAGTTCGACAAATACATGAGCTTGTCGGGTTCACTGCTTAAGGATTTGGAAGGGGTAACTCCGGATAGACCGGTAGCCTACTTCTCGATGGAGTTCGGCCTTCACGAATGTCTGCCTCTCTATTCAGGTGGTCTGGGCATTCTTTCCGGCGACCATATGAAGTCAGCGTCCGACATCAACCTGCCGCTTTTCGGCGTCGGTTTGCTTTATAAAAACGGATATTTCAAACAGGGAATATCTAAAGATGGAGTTCAGAAGGTTGAGTATTTCCACAATGACTTTTTCCGTATGCCTCTGCGTGAAATTACACGTAACGGCGAACGTCTTACTATAGGTATAGATTTCCCCGGACGAATGATTTACGCAAGAATATGGGAAGCCAAAGTAGGCCGTGTTTCAATATACTTTCTCGACACAGATATCCAGGAAAACAGCGGTTCCGACAGAGAGATAACAGCTAAACTTTACGGCGGTGATAAACGAACCAGAATTGAGCAGGAAATTGTATTAGGTATTGGCGGCGTCAGGCTTGTTGAAGAGTTGAACCTTACCCCATCAGTTTATCATCTAAACGAAGGCCACAGCGCCGTCCTTATAGTTGAGCGTTTTATCAATTTAATGAAGTTCTTCAATGTTGATTTCAAAACTGCCGGTGAAATAATCAAGGGCAGCACTGTATTCACAACACATACACCTGTTCCTGCCGGTAATGAAACTTTTGATATGTCGCTTGTTGAAAACTATCTCCGCACCTATGTTGAATCCAGCGGTCTTGCCTGGCAGGATTTCTGCGACA
>JAEUSG010000083.1 GCA_016788315.1 Fibrobacterota bacterium
AATAGGCTCTCCTGCGACCCCATGTCTTCTGCAACATATGAGATCAAAACCTGGCCCGGAATTGCTTCATAAATTCTTCTAGTGTTCTCGTAACAGAAAGAGTACATCTGCTCCATGCAGTAATGAACTATTTCCGGATTGATAATGAGATCCATAAAAGCCTGTTCATCGCCACGTAGGTACTTGTACATTAAAAACGGCTCAGAACCTCCGCCGCGTATGGGTCTATGTTCATTGCCTTTTATCTGAGATTTGATTACCGTATAGTCAAATAGATCTGCTGTTGGAAATTTATAGTTCTTTTTTATGTCGTCAACTGTTTCAAAATCTGCCAATGGATGGTTGCTGCATTCATCGTAAGTGCCGCTGCCATAGTCGACAGTTTTTGTAATTACACCCCAGATATTTTCCCCCTCTGCAAGAGCTGGCCCGTTATATTTTGGGGTCACAGTAAGCGGACTGTCAATGTGCAGCTTGGCATCCATTTCCTGTCTGGATGAGACACCTAAATGCTTTAGAACTTTTGCTGTTATTTCCGAAGTACCCCAGTAGTCCATCGGTATTCTGTCAGGAGTCTTCCTTTGAAGTACGGCTAACCATCTCTCTTTAGGTGACATTGACTCTTTTTTCATAATTCTCCTTAAATTTAATGCTGTTTTTGATAATAATAGCAAAAGAAATTTGATAAATAAATGGGATTATTGGCATTTAGCATGTATAAAATGATACATTTATACCAATATGCCATTTTTCCTTAAAAATGAAGCCTGCTCGCTAGGCTTGGAACTGGAAAGTATTGGGTCACATACTCATAAGGTAGACTTGAGAATGAAGGAGCCGCGAATTCTAGACTCTTTTGCTTTAGTGTATTCGTCCGGCGGCTCGGGTTTTTTTGAGAGCCGATCAATTATTCGCAGGGATATTGCTCACGGCAATTTTTTTATTCTTTTCCCTGGCGAATGGCATAGGTATGGCCCTGATGGAAGCACATACTGGAGTGAGTACTTCTTTGTTGCGAAGGGACCAATGGCAAAAATGTTTATTGAGCAAAATATCTTTACTCCGGAGAAAGCCTTTTATAACGTTTCACCGAACCCGCTAATTGAGTATCACTTCCGAGAGGCTCTGAAAATTTCTGAGAGGGGTGGAGCTGTAAATAATGGCAGAGCGTGTGGTCATATTCTTTCAATTCTTAATGAAGTGCAGATCTATTCAGTTTCACAAAACAATAGAAATGATAATGATGAAACGATAGCCTCTATATCAAGAATGATGAAACTGCAGCCGGAAAAAGAGTGGAACTATGAATTGGTTGCAAAACGGCATGGCATGAGCTATTCGCTCTTCCGTAAAAAGTTTGTAAAGGTTACTGGAAAGTCACCTCACCGTTACCATAATGAGGCTAGAACTGCTCTTGCCTGTGAACTTCTTGTTAAAGGGTATCCAATAAAAGAGGTGGCCTCCCTTGTCGGATTGCCTGACCCTTTTCATTTTTCAAAGGTCTTCAAGTCTGTTACCGGATTTGCGCCAAGCTTCTACGCTTCGAAACAGGGACGGGATACTACTCCTTCAACGCTGAAGGATCCGGCAGTTTAAAGCCATTGTCAATCTCATTAATCACACGGCTCTTTGTCATTTTGTCATAGAGCTCTATTTCCTCAAGTCGAAGCGGTGAAATTGAATTGAAGAAAGAGAAGCGTATGCTCTTAACAGAGTCCGGAGTATCGAAAACAGAACTGAATTTATAACGTGCAATGTTTCTGTTTCGTGAATTGTTAAAGACGGGCTGATCCCATGAATTCTGCCAAAGGAAGTTTGTAACCTGATCGTATACCTGCCGTTTTGTTACAGCTCCAGCGCGCTTGAATGTCTTGTTGTCCCGGCTGGTTGATATGACGCATGAATCGAAATAGTCGCTGTTCTGATCCGGCAATGCCTGGAGTATTCGTGTACCGGCAATCGGTGTCCCTTTCTTTCCATCGAAGGTCATTGTAAGCACAGGGTTTGAGCCCTTTGGCCAAGTGGCGCCGAATTGGCGTGGGCCGGCAATGTTATCAGTAAGTGTAATAAGAGAATCTGTTGATGGGAGAGCTGTAACAGCTTTACCGGATGAGATGCATTTTCCGAAGGTGTAAAAGTATTTGCCGGCTTCAAATGCAGCGCCTACATCCTCATTATCGCTATATCCATCTTTAATGTTCGAGACTGGTGTGTAGGAAAGTGTGATGGAATCCATAGTTGGATTACGCAGTCCAGCAGTATTAATCAGCCACTCTTCAGAAGCGTTTTTTATCAGCTTACCGAAGGAGCGGCTCTTGATTTTAAAAGCTTCTCCATCAGCACGTGCTTCGCTCCAGTGAAACGAAAGAGCGACATTGCTTGTATTGCCGGTACCGGACTCAAATTTCACACGATTGCTGCCCAATGTGAGAGCAGGAAGAGTTCTTGGGTTTACAATTGTATAGGTTGTAATTGATAGAGTTCGCAACACAGCTTCTTCGCTCTTTTTTGCCGCTTTAAGCTTAATCTTTATGAAATAGTGAGTACGGGTTCTAGCAAGGTTGATTTTATCATTCTTTCCAAAGGGTATATCAAATGATTTTTCCGTTACATTTTTCCCTTCCGAACGGTAAAGAGAGATCCAGTTGATGCTGTCGGCAGAGAAAAGCACCTCAAAGAAGCTCTTCTCCTTCAGTCTCTCAAAACTACCTTTAATTTCTGCATGACAGATTATGTTTGCGGCATTCGCTCTGTAAATTAGTTCAGCTGTGTCTTTTGGATTTTCAGGCTGAAGAAGAGCATTAACTGAAGCCAAATTTTTCTGGAAGGCGAGTGTCTGTAACAGTTCTTTGGAACTTAAATCCGGAACAAAGCGCCAAACGCCATTTGCCACTACATTCAGGTAAGGGCTTTGAACCGCATTTGGGTTCTTAGGATCGGCTTCACTTACAGGCAGATAATATTTGAGTGAGTCTGCAATCTGATTGAAATATCTGGTGTATGATTCAAATGGTTTAAGGGTAAGGTTATAAGAGTAGGAGTCGGAGTATTTTTCAGTGAAGAGTGTTTCGCGCACGGACTCAATCTTTGCATACTCTTCAGTTCTGTTGAGAATATTATGAATTCTTGTGTTTTGGTAAAAACAGGCGTTTGATTTGGCAGTATCCAATCTATTGCAGTATGTAAAATCACACATCATTGATGGCACATTTGTTTTATTGCGCGCTACCACTTCAGGACAGCTCAGAATCTTTCCTGTTGCTGTGTCTTTATACGCAAAACCGAATGCTGCGTCAAAATGGTGCCATTCGTTACCATATTTTAAATCGCAGACGGTGTGTCCAACAATGTCAAATTCGCGACTCTCTTTTCCAAGTTTTTTCCACATCAATGGAACTATGCTGTTAGTGCTTACGCAAAAGGTGTTTCCGTAGTTGTGTGCCAGTTTTATTGGGTTATAAATTATGCCGTACTGCGGATGTGCAGGCGGTACTGCTGCAATGGAGAAACTATCCTTTGCCGGCGGTACTTGATGACGGATTTGAGAAACGTACTTTAGAAGGGCAAGCGCCTTCTGTTCGTCATCCGCAAAAGAAGCAGTAATGCTTTTGGCGGCGCTGTTCAGATCTGACCAGTCGGGAGTGTTGTCAGTCAGCAGTTTTATGTTTGAAGGATTTGCTGTGATTATTGCAGCAGTGAGTAGAAGTACTCGTATCATGACTTGTTCTCCTAGGAATGTATATGTGGCTCAAGGCTAAAAACTAAGAAGTTGAAGCCCGGATACGCAACAGAGGAGAAGAATATTTGACAGACGCAAACATTCAATAATATCTTGAATGATAATCATACAAACTTAAAGGGCGTATAAATAATGTCAAATCAACAGCAATCCACAGGAAAACTAGGTTTTCGCCAGAAAATTGGCCTTTTGGTTCCTTATGCCAAAAAGAGAGTCATGGCCCAGGTTCAGGCAGTTTCACTGATTGTGATTTATCTTGTATTGTTTCAAACCATAGTACTGAGAATTCCAATAGCGGACGCAGCACTTGTGTCTGCTGGAATTGCAGTTGTTATAATTGGTTTAGCCTTCTTTATGGAGGGCCTTTTCCTGGGACTTATGCCGCTGGGAGAGGTAATTGGTATAAAGCTCCCGCAAAAAGCAAAGCTGCCCATTATTCTGATATTCTCCTTTATTCTTGGTATGGGTGCTACTTTTGCAGAGCCTGCAATAGGTGTATTAAAGGCTGCTGGTATGACGGTAAAGCCGTGGGATGCACCACTGCTCTTTACAATTCTCAATACACATTCCGATAAGCTTGTTTACGCAGTGGGTATTGGTGTTGGTATAGCAGTCATATTCGGAATGCTGCGGTTTATGTATGGTTGGTCTCTTAAAATCTTCATATATGTCATGATTCCTCTTGGGTCACTAATAGCTCTATATGCAACATTCCATCCAAATCTCTGCCATTTAAGCGGGCTTGCCTGGGATTGTGGCGGTGT
>JAEUSG010000154.1 GCA_016788315.1 Fibrobacterota bacterium
ATATCCTTCTCGGGATCTTCATATTCAAGAAAGATAAGCTGCGCCATAATAAGATTGGCAAAAGTGTCGTCTATTTCATTCCCGATAAAGAGGATTCTCTCTTTAAGAAGTCTTGAAAAGATGTCATATGATCTCTCTCCGCGGCCGGTCTGCTCAATAACCATCGGCACGAGCATGTCATATACTTCCTTCGGAGCTTTGTCTCTTGGAATCATACGCCCTCCACAAGAAGATCAAGAACCTTTCTGTCTCTGATTCTCTCTCTTATTTCAACAGTCTGTCCGTTTTTACGCAGAGTTTCCTTGACTTTATCAAAACCCTCTCTGCGTGCGGCGGCTATCTTTGTTATTTCAGCATCAACCTCTTCACCAGTTGCCTTAACGCTCTCTTTTTCACCGAGCACTTCAAGTATCTTGAAACGCTTGATATCGCGGATTATATGCTCTTTGTTTCTTGCGGCAAACTCTTCCATCTTTACTTCGCTATAAGGATACTGCTTTTTGAAAGAGTCAAATGCATGGGAACTGTAATTTGCTATCCGTGATTCAGGAACATCGAACGGGTTAGCTGCAATAACTGCATCTATCGCCTTTTCATGTGCTTCGTTTATGGAGCTTTCTTTCCTCTCCTCTGCAAGGTCATTCTTAATCACTTCACGCAGTTCAGCAAGGTTTTTAGCTCTTGGTGTGGCATCAGCTGCGAGCTTATCGTCAAGAGCAGGCATTTCCTTTTCTTTCACCTCTTTAATAAGCACGGTAAAAGCGGCTTTCTTGCCCGAAACAGCTTTGTAGTTATAATCTTCAGGAAAGGAGAATTCAATAGTCTTTTCGTCGCCCTTTTTCATTCCGATAATCTGCGACTCAAAATCTTTCAGATATTCACTTGCACCTATTTCAACAGGATAACGTGGACTCTGGTGATCGTTCTTTTCAACACCATCAATAACAACTTTCTTATAATCCATTTCGGCATAGTCGCCTTTTTTGATCTCGCGCTCAACTGTTTTCAATGTTGAAAAACGTTCGCGTATCTGAGCAAGTACTTCATCAATATCGGCTTCGGTAACTGGCTTTTCTACAACCTTAATGCCAAGATTTTTGTACTTCTCAATCGTTACAGGCGGATCAATTTCAATAGATGCTTCGAATGAAAGAGGTTCTCCGGCCTGGGATTTAACGTTATTGATTACCGGCATTGCAATTGGTTCAAGTTTGTTTTCCTTGCATGCGTCACGGAATGCGTTTGAGAGAACTTTCTCAACAGCCTCTTCCCTAAGCACCTTGCCAAGTTTCTTTATTATGAGCTCTCTCGGGGCAGTTCCCGGCCGGAATCCTGGTATAGCCACCTCTTTACGGTATCCCTTAATAACTTCCTCATACTTAGCATTTACTTCAGCCTCATCGACCGTAATATTTAACACACGGGTGAAACTATTCTTTTCCTGTACGGTTACCTGCACAAAAGCTCCTTTCTGGATTTATATCAAATATAGAAGTGAGAAAAT
>JAEUSG010000187.1 GCA_016788315.1 Fibrobacterota bacterium
CTCATACTGTTGTCAAAGTGGGGCAGATAGTCAAAGTTAAGGTAATAGCAGTTGATGAAGCTCTTAAAAGAATATCTCTGTCTATGAAAACGGAGGACATGGCGCCTTCAGGGGACAAAAAGGTAAGCCCAGCAACAGCAACCCGTCCTGTACCGGCCCAACCCCAAAAAAAGCCGCAGAACCAGACTAAACAGCAACAGCAACCTCATCACCACTCAACTTTGGCAGATCTTGTGAAAAAATTTAACGGATAATTTTTTATATTTTAGCTGTATGTTCCGCTTTTTATACCCTACCATTTTATTCCTGCTGGTTATCCCGCTCTTCATGGCCTTTTGGCAATTCAGAAGGGCTAAAAAGAGACAGGGTTCTGTCAGGTTTTCTTCTCTGCTTTTCCTTAAAGGGGTGGAAAGTTCTTATAGGGCACGTTTCAGACACGTTGTACCTCTATTAAGAATAATCGCCGTTATTCTTGCCATTCTTGCTCTAGCACGCCCTCAAACTGGTTCCAGCAGGGAGGAACTTTCCAGTAACGGTGTTGACATCCTTCTTCTTATGGATATCTCAACCTCAATGCGTGCTGAAGATTTCAAACCAGACAACAGACTTGCTGTAATAAAAAACGTAATAGAGAAATTTATCAGTGGTAGAAAAAGCGACCGTCTTGGTGTAATTGCTTTTGCAGGAACTGCATTCACAATGTGTCCATTAACTCTTGATTACGATCTTGCAGTGTCTGCTGTTCGTGCTCTCGACTTTGCTCCGCCGGAAGAAGATGGTACAGCAATAGGCAATGCTGTAGCCATGGCTATTAACAGGCTTCGTGATTCAAAAGCTAAATCACGCGTTATTATTCTGGCCACAGATGGCGACAACAACAAAGGTGAAATTGATCCGGGCACCGCTTCAAAAGCTGCTGCCGCACTTGGAATAAAGATTTACACAGTCGGTGTCGGAAAAGAGGGTCCAGTTCCCTATCCTTTTGACCACCCCTTCTTCGGAAGGCAGTATCAAATGGTTGAAATTCCATTCAAAGAGGAGCCATTACGGGAAATTTCAGGAAATACCGGTGCATTATTCTTCAGGGCTAAAAATCCAAAAATGTTAAAAGAGATATATGAAAAGATAGACAAAATGGAAAAGAGCGAAGTCCGTTCACAGATTTTCACTTCATATACTGAATGGTATCAATTTCTGCTTGTACCTGCGCTCATTTTACTTTTTCTGGAAATAATTCTTGCGACAACACTTTTCAGGAGGCTGCCTTAAATGATTTACCGCAGTCCTGAATTCTTATGGCTCCTGCTCCTTATTCCTGTTCTGTTCCTATTTTACATGCTTGCTTTTAGAGCAAAGAAGAGAGCACTTCTAAAATTCGGATCTGCTGCAATGATGGTAAAGCTTGCAGCATCGGCAAGCTCAGCGAGAGACAAACTTAAGGCAGCGTTGATCATTGCAGCATTCATATTTGCCGTAATAGCTCTCGCCCGTCCTTTATGGGGCTCAAGAATGGAAGAGGTCAAAAGAAAAGGCATAGATATAGTTATCGCTCTCGATGTGTCTAACAGTATGCTCGCAGAAGATATTGCTCCCAACAGAATAGATAGAGCAAAACATGAAATAAGCAAGTTGATAGATAAGCTGAAAGGTGACAGAGTCGGTCTTGTTGCTTTTGCCGGTTCAGCCTTCACCCAGTGTCCTGTTACAAGCGATTATGGTGCAGTAAAAATGTATTTGAATGTGCTGGATCCATCAGCAATCGCCGCTCAGGGCACAGCAATAGGCGGTGCTGTACGCCAGTCAAGGCGTGCCTTCTCCACTCAAGAGGCCAAATCAAAAGTCCTTATTCTGATTACAGACGGTGAAGACAATGTCGAGAATCCCGTTGATGAGGCAAAAAAAGCTTCCGAAGAGGGCATTGTCATATTCGCTCTCGGCATAGGCACACAAGGGGGGGTCCCAATACCTTTAAGTCGTCAGGGAACGCAGATAACGTATAAGAAAGATGAGTCCGGCAACACAGTCTTAACTTCAATTAACGATGAAATTCTTGAAGAGGTTGCTGCAGCGGCCGGCGGAAGATACTTTCGTTCAACAGGGCGAGGTCTTGAACTAGACAGAATTTATTCAGAAATTGAAAAGATGGAAAAGCAGGAAATGAAAGGCCAGATGTTCAACCGCTATCACGAGCAATTTAAATGGCCACTCGCTTTAGCTATTTTGCTCCTCATTCTGGAATTCATGATTCCAGGAAGACGGATCAGAAAGCAGCAGTGGGAAGGCAGGTTTACTGAATGACAATGCGCATTATTATTATAATCATTGCGACATTCTCGTTTGCACATTCTTCAGCCTGGATGAAGAACCGTTCTGCTACAAGCAAATACAAAAAGGGTAAATACGTTGAGGCTGAAAAAGAATACCATGCTGCAGAAGTTGAAGCTCCTGAGAAAAAAGAGCTCGCTTTCAATCGCGGATGTGCATTGTATAAGGCAGGAAAATTTGAAGAGGCTTTGAAGGAGTTCGAAAAAGCAAAAAGCCTCAATAGTCCTGAAATGAAAAAGAAAAGCTCATTTAATACTGCCAACACCCTTTTTAAGAAAGGGCTTAACTCGCAGGATGAATCAGCCAGAACAAGCGTTGAAGAAGCTGCAAAAATCTACAAAGAGATTCTTAAAAGAGAACCTGGTGATATTCCTTCAAGAAGAAATCTTGAAAAGGCACTTCATGTGATTGAACAGATGAAAAAACAGGAAGAGCAGCAAAAGAAAAATCAGGATCAAAAACAAGATAAGAACGACAAACAAAATCAGGATCAGAAACAGGATCAGAATAAGAATCAAAACAAAGACCAAGATAAAAATAAGAATAATGACAACAAAGAGCAAAAAGGGGATCAGAAAGGTGACAAGGATAAACAGGAGAAGGACGAAAACAAACAGCAGCCGCAGCCAAAGCCTGGCGAAATGAGTAAAGAGGAAGCTACAAAACTGCTGGATGCCTTAAAGGAAAACGAGCAGGAAAAGCAGAAAAAACTAATGCTGCTGCGTTCAAAAGGAAAGAAACTGGAGAAGGATTGGTAAAAACTCTTCTTCCAACGCTTCTACTGCTGTCGATATCATGCATGCCTCCTGTACAGAACGGCACGAAAAAGCAATCTATTCCGCTTTCAAGCCGGACTCAAAACATCAGCATTAATGATACTATTATCCTGAACCCTTCTCTTTTAGCTACGGGACCTGTTGCTGATGTAAACACATCAGTTGAAGGCTCCGGAAAATCAAGATTACTTAACCGTGACGACATTTACCTTTTTACAGCTTCAGATTCCGGTTTGTACTCTGCAATTTTTGAGAGCCGCAGCAGCGGAACAGCAATTCGAGAGACTCTTTTCATAAATGTTACAAACAGCTCTCCAACAATCAATTGGGTAGACAGAACAGTAAATGCTGCGGTATGCCGTCCTTTCCCTCTCGGCTGTAAAATTACTGATGACGGCAGAATTACTAAAATAGCTGTCGATTGGAACTCAGATGGGCAATACGACACTACATTTACGCCTGAAGGCTCAGAACCTGAACTTAGCTATTCAACACCAACACAGAAGGGTGAACGTGAAAAAACAGTCAGACCTGTTTTCACCGTTACCGATGAAGATGGAAATACTTCAACCGACTCAAGCGAAATACTGCTTCTTTACAATCCGCCGTCTGCAAAAATCGGCAAAAACAGCATTGCCTGCGCCACTGTTTATGTTCCTGTTTCAGGAGCATCATCAAGCGACTTTAATCCCAGTGGTAGGATAGTTGCATATTTATGGGATTTCGATGGTAACGGAACAATTGATACTGTATCGGCCAAACCGGATGTGGAATGGGTTTTTTTTGAAGCAGGAGATTTTCCAGTCGTTCTTAAGGTGAAGGATAATGACGGCAACATATCAAGACCTGATACCTCATATATGACGATAATTAAGGATAAGCCAGTACTTTCAATCACCGGATCGCATGAGGCAAAAACAGGACAGCCTTTCGTATTTATAGGGACGGCTAGATCGGGATGCGTTCCCATAGATCAATACATGTGGGATTTTAACGGCGATGGTAAGTGGGACTATCTCTCATCCTCAGGTGGACGCGTAACGCACACCTATCAAAAAGCCTTCAGCTGTAAAGTCAGATTCGGTGCTGTTGATCAAAAGGGAGACTCCTCTTCAATTATCTGGCCGGTGAATATTCGTCAATAGTTTTTGCTAAATCGATAACCATTTGAATATTTTGTATCCATGATTCAGTCTGTACGTAAATTAGGCAACTATACCGTTATTGATGTAACTGATCCATCCAGATCCTACGATGACATCACCAGCATCAGAGACACACTCGAAACTCTTCTTGAGCAGGGTGAGTACTCTGTCGCTATCAATCTGAACAAAGTCGATTTTGTCCATAGTTACTTTATTAAAATTCTGACAGCCGGATATAAAAAACTAAAGGTAAAAGGGGGAGATCTTTGCGTTATCGGTGCAAATGAATTTATCAGGAATCTTATGCGACTTCTAAATATAGATGAGTTTATTACCGTATTTTCAAACGAAGAATCTTTCAAAGATTATTTACAATCTAAATAACTATCTGCTTTACTTTTTTAAGCCGTATTAAAAACTGAGCCCTCTCCTGCATTATGCAGAAGAGGGCTCTTCATTTACCAGTAATCAGTCTTTAAAAGCTACTTAAGCAGCGTCATGCTCCTTGTACTGTTGTATATCTCACGACCAGCCCCATCACGAACCTGAACACGGTACACATAATTACCGCTCGCAACTGTAACTCCTACCGTACTCCTGCCATTCCAGTGAACCTGCTTATAACCAGGCTCAGCAGGCATATCAAGAAGACGGCTAACAAGCTGTCCACGCATATTATAAACATCAAGTGTCACTCTGGATTGCAACAACCCATTAAGAACCGCAGACTCAGGTATGTCAAGCTTAATAGCGGTTACAGGATTGAACGGATTGGGATAGTTCTGCGACAGCGCAAATTCCTTAGGCGCCATTCGAACCTTAAGCTGCTTCGATATAAACGAAGGACTGCCGGCCACAATACGAAGCACCCTTACACCATGCGAGGGAACTACGACTGAAACAGCACCTGACTTTACAATATCCGTAGCATAACCCTTAACAGCATCATCACTC
>JAEUSG010000198.1 GCA_016788315.1 Fibrobacterota bacterium
TGGCGCAGGCGGTTAAGATAAAAGAGGGGGTTCACTGGGTAGGGGCACTTGACTGGACTCTACGTGATTTCCACGGTTATACAACAGAACGCGGTTCTTCCTATAATGCCTACCTTATTATTGATGAGAAAATCACCCTCATCGACAGTGTAAAGCATTACTGCATTGATGAAATGCTAGACAGAATAAAAAGCGTCATCGATCCTTCAAAGATTGATTACCTGGTCTGCAACCATGTGGAAATGGACCATTCCGGCGCCCTTCCCAAGCTTAAGGAACTTGCTCCAAATGCCGAAATCATCTGCTCTCCTAATGGTGAAAAGAATCTTACAGCTCATTATAAGCAGAACTGGAAATTCAAGGTTGTTAAGAGCGGAGATTCTGTATCCATAGGAAGACGCTCCCTGAAATTTGTCCTTACTCCAATGGTTCACTGGCCGGACAACATGGTGACCTATTGCCCCGAAGACAAAATCCTCTATTCAAATGACGCATTCGGACAACACCTTTCAAGCTCTCAACGGTTTGATGATGAATTTGCTCTCGACATAATAATTGAAGAAGCTAAAAAGTACTACGCCAACATTGTTCTCCCCTACGGCAATCAGGTAAAAAAGGCGCTGGAAGATCTTTCCGGCATTGATATTGGCATAATAGCTCCGAGCCATGGCATCATATGGAGATCAAGCATTTCAGTAATACTTGATCAGTACAAAAAGTGGTCTGCCAACCAGACTGAAAAAGAGGCTGTTATCGCTTTTGATTCAATGTGGGGTTCAACAGAAAAGATCGCCGGAGCAGTTGCACGTGCTTTTGAGGAAAAAGGCTACATATACAAGCTTTACGATCTGAAATCGAGCCATATTTCCGACATTATTACTGACGTACTCACAGCAAAATATATCTGCGTCGGCTCCCCGACCCTCAACAGCAGCCTGCTTCCGACAGTTGCCGGTTTCCTTGCATATCTGAAGGGACTCGCTCCGAAAAACAGGCATGCACTTGCATTCGGCTCATACGGCTGGGGCGGTCAAAGTATAATTGCTGTTGAAACATGGCTACACGATTGCGGATTTGTCATGCTGCCGAATATAAGCGTAAAATTCATTCCAGACCATGAACAGCTTTTAGCTATAACAAAGAATCTTGTTAAACAAATTGACTAGAAACACTAATTAAGTAAGGAGTAGCATATGATATCAAAGAAACTTCAGGATGCCATAAACGATCAGATAAATAAGGAACTCTTTTCTGAGTACTTGTATATTTCTATGAAGTCATGGTGTCTTTCAAATGATTTGGAAGGTTTTGCAAACTGGATGGATGTTCAATCAAAAGAAGAACGTTTTCATGCAATGAAGTTTTACAACTTTATCAATGACAGAGGCGGACGGATCATACTGAAGGCGATAGATGCGCCTCAGGCTGATTTCAAATCTCCCGAGGATGTTATTGACACAGGTTTAAAGCACGAATACACAGTTACAGCAAGCATAAATAAGATCATGGATTTAGCAATCGCAGAAAGCGACCATGCTGCAGCCAGTTTTCTTAAGTGGTTCATAGACGAGCAGGTAGAAGAAGAGGCAAATTTTACAAAAGTTCTCAATAAGGTAAAACTGTCTGGTGGCGCTGGCGCAGGTCTGTTCATGATTGATCAGGAGCTTGCTAAGCGTGTATATACACCGCCGGCTGGCGCAGCTGCCGATACTGCTGCGTAATTTTAAACAATAGAAACGTTTTTAACAATCTAATGGAGGTTCGAAATGGTTAAGGCAATCAAAGAAGTTTACAAGTGCGGATTATGCGGAAACATAGTAGAAGTGATGCACAAAGGTGGAGGCACACTTGTATGCTGTGGGCAGGAAATGGCACTTCTTACAGAAAACTCTGTAGACGCTTCAAAAGAAAAACATGTTCCAGTTCTTGAAAGAAATGGCGACAAAATCATAGTAAAGGTCGGCTCTGTTGCTCATCCAATGGATCCGGATCATTACATCGAGTGGATTGAACTTGTTTCAGATTCCGGTATCCGTGTAAAATTCCTTAAGCCGGGCGACAAACCGGAAGCAACATTCTGCTGCGCTACAGACAATGCCTATGCCCGTGCATACTGCAACAAACATGGTCTCTGGAAAAATTGATTAAACTTTTCCGCTTTGCAGGTTTTATTGCATGGAAAATCCCGGCCCCGCTGCTTGACCGCATCGGGGTCTTTTTGGGATTGCTCCTTTTTTATCTGATACCTATCAGAAAAAAGCTGGTTCTTTTTCAACTTGGAATGGTTTTTCCAGAAAAGTCAGCAAGTGAAATCAGAAAGCTTGCACGGCAAAACTATATTCATTATGGAAAGCTTCTCGTAGAATTTCTGCTTCTAATTGACCTAAAGCCTGGCGACAGCAGCAAAATTGACAAGACAATAAGGTGTGAAAACCTCCCCGCTCTTAAAGATGCACTAAAATCTGGCGGGAAAGGTGCAATTATTACCGGAGGTCATGTCGGTCTTTGGGAGGCGATTGGACCATACTTAAGCCGTCATGGTCTGCATGTCACAGTTGCAGTTAAAAGAGTAACATCCCCTCTATTCCAGAGTTTAAGGGAGATTTTTCAAGCTCACCCCGGGGTTTCAATTCTTGACCCATCGCTTGGAAATAGAAGAGCTGCATATTTACTTAAGGCTCTGCGTGATAACCGTATTACAGGTATTTTTCTAGATCAATACAGGCACGGGGAACCTTTCGTTCCTTTCCTTGGCCACGATGCACGGACCAATTCCACGGCTGCTATTCTTTATCGCAAAACCCGCGTCCCTTTATTTCTCATTCATGTTATTCGGAAAAGGGTCGGAGATTACTCAATAGAACTTCATGAAATGAAGATAGAAATTCCAGAAGGGGTTTCTGATGAGGATGAGATCAAAGCTATCAGCGGCACTATCAACAACGGCATCAGTGAAGTTATCAGGCGCAATCCGGATCAATGGTTATGGGCACACAGAAGATTTAAGGAAAATCCGCTGTTCAGGAGTGTAAACTGACCTGCCAGCCTCTGAGAGCTTCATCGGCGGTCGGGAAAATGTGTATCACATTGTCCAATTGATTTACCTGAAAAATCTCCTGCAGATAAGGGCTTACACCGAAGAAACGGACTTCAGCCCGCCCCTCACGCATAAGTTTAATCAGTCTGATGATGACACCGACACCAAGACTATCAATCGTTGTGATACCGCTCATATCAACAAGCATAGGACTGCCGTCTCCGACAATTTTATTTACAATATTCAAAAACATAGCAGAGTCGTAAGAGGAATTGATCGCACCGGTAAATCGAAACACACCTATTCCTCTTATTGTGTCATAATCCACTGTTAAAACCTCACAGGCATCCTCAGCCTTTTTTGCACTTTTTGTTTCTTCGAATGCAAGAAACGGTGTGAGATTCATAAAATCAAATATTTTCCGGACTGAATCATTTACATTGCGAAGAACAAATTTACGTCCTGTTTTGCAGTATCTGTTTGTCAGATTTACTACAGCCCCGACAGATCTGCTGTCGATAGTTTTTGCAGCAGCAAGATCCAGTACGAGATTCCCGCCATCCGGATCTTCCAGATTAGCCATACCCTCTTTCATGAGGTGTATTGGAAATTCAGCCGTTTTTACATCGGGTACGGTATATACACGTTCTTTCATAATAAGCGTTTAAAATAACATTTTTTGCAGGCAATAAAAGCAATACTTTTGCATATTTTAATCGAATTTTTATTTTTTTTGCATATTTTATATTTTAATGTAATTTTTTGTTTATTCCATATCATAGTCATATATCACACGTACATTAAAACCTTGTCTTTTTCTGAAGCCAAACCGCAACTCCTTATAAAATTAACCTGTTACCCATAGGCATTTCTTTTGCAATGAGATATTTTAAGGAGGTAACAAATATGATAAAAATAATAGTACCAATTTTAGCACTCGCCTCTTTCGTAATGTCAGAAGAGAGCGACAATTGCAGCGCAAAACATGGAGGCTCATTTTTTCTATCAATGGGTGCCGTGAATATGGATATTGCCCCGATCAAGGACCTGGCAGAGAATGACAAGGCATTGCGTTCATACAAATATGACCTGTCTAACACCCTAACAACGCTCAACGGTCTTGGTTTTATGTGGGGCAACTCAGATGGTGTAAAGGGTGGTTTTTCATTACACGGCGGTTACAAAAGATATAGAAGTGAGTCAACCTCTATTGCACTAAGAGACTCAGGCAATGTAGTCATAGATAATTCTTCCGGAAAACCTGTTATGGTCGATTCCGTAATGAACCTGATGGTAATACCAGCTTACGCCCTCTTCAACTTTGAAAAGAGCAAAAAACTTAGCAACTTTACAATTTACGGCGGAGGCGGTATCGGAGGCGGTGCAATAGTTCTGATACGCTTCGGTGAGGAAGCCGCAGAAGGCTCTGCATTCAGAGACGACCCATTAATGAGCCTCGACAGCAGCGGAGGAAAAATAGCTGAAAGGAGCTCCTTTGCTGCAGCGCCTTTAGTTGTGTTAGACCTGCACGCTGGTACATCACTGTCTATTAGTAAAAAATTTCATATCGGAGTTGAGGGTTTCATGTTCGGTCAATATGCTGAAGAGGGCTTTCTTGGCGCTGAACGGGGCAGTTTCACACAGATACTTCCAGGAATGCGGATAAAATTCATATTCGGTTCCCTTGGATAAAAAATAAAGGAAAAGGAGTACATATATGAAAAAGATGATATTGATTGGTGTAGCCTTCCTCTTCTCCGCTGCAGCTGCCGTTGATGAGGCAAAGCTGGGTCTTGATTCCGTTACAAATGAGGCTCTTACCGCAACAAGAGTTGATACTGTCTATGTAGTGCGGGAAAACAATCTTGAATCCATCGTGCACGAGGTAAAAGGTATCCGCAGTAGAATTGAAAAATCAAGAAAGCAGGGATATGGCGGTGCCGGTGGGTGGACTCCCCTTTTTATGGTAGCTGATTTGAAGCCTGTGCAGGAGTTGATTACCAAAGACAAAGCTCTATTAGGAAAAAGTTTTGACATTGACAGAGTTACACTGATGCCAGGTGCCGGTGGTATGGGGTACGGCGGTTTAGGTAAAGGAATACGCATTGGAGGAGGAGGCTTCTCCGGAACAAGTCGATTTACAAGCGCTAACTGGGGTTTAAACGGAGACAGTGCCACAAGTCTTAATGTCGATTTGTCTTACGGCGGTTTCATGCTTGAGAAGGCTTTTGTAAATGATAAGTTTAACTACATAGTTGGTGGACTCATAGGTGGCGGAGCATACATTGTAAGGAAAAACGACTACAAAAGAGATGAACCTTCAGCGTTTGACGAAGAGAATTTTTCCAGCAACAACAAAAACCAGGCTGAAGCTGCATTTACTGCGTTCGGTTTACATGCCGGTGCAACATATTCAGCGGTTCCATGGTTTCATGTAGGGGCCGATGCCTCGCTTTTAACATTCATCGGTATAGATGGTTTTCCAAATACAACTGGCAGCATTTTTACAGGTGCCGGCGTATTTCGTTTAAGACTCATATGGGGTAGTTTAGGATAAACAGATGTTTGAAGCTATTGCACAAGGCTTCACAGGTATTGCTCTCTTTGTTTCACAGCTCATCGTTCCGATGGGCGACAGGCTCTCGCTTACCCTGAACGGCATCGAAAACCACAACGCAGCAGCAGTTGTCAGGGTAAAGCTGGAACTCCCTCTTGATCCGCAGCTTGAGGCGCTCATTGATGCAGGCATGCCGCTTCGGATTTCATTTACCGCAATTGCAGGCGACGGCTCAGAACGAAAGCTGCTTCGCACTCTTAAATTCCAGACTGAAAAATTGACCTACTCTTTTTCCGATTCCACATCAGATGGTGTAGTATATTCAAAGAGTTATCCGATGATACTTTTGGCACTTAAAGAATACTGTGTCTACGAAACAGTGGCATCAAAAAGAGCCGGCAGTGTCAAAATAAAAGCCGAACTGCTTCCTGGCAGATTGTCCAGAATCAACAAAACAGTGGATCCGCGTCAGCTTTTCGGAAAGCATTATGCTGAAATTTCCGTCAATACAAATTACCGGGGAAAACCATGATGACATTCTGGAAGCAGCTCGAGCTCGAGACAAAAATATTGATATTGTCGGCGCTACTGCTCTTTCTTCTCCTAGTACCTTTACATTTTCTGATAAATTCCGGTATTCGGGAGATGGCATCACTCAGTGTAGATAAAGAGCTGGGGCCAGTTTTAATGACATCAGTTCAGAATCTTGAAGGTGAAGATAAAGAGGCTGCGATCAGAAGCCTTGAAAGATTCCGGCAGTGGCAGGCTGCCGCTCCCCTGCTTGCAAAAGAACAGAAACTTGTTGTGCTGGTTTTCTCTACAGTACTGATCATTCTGCTTCTTGCTGCATATGCCTTTACCCTTCGCCAATTGACAAGGCCATTAAAAAAACTTACCGAAGCCGCCCATGAAATCGGACAAAACAGGCGGCCGGAAATATCAACTGATGCAGGTGGTGCAGTCGGCACGCTCCAGCGCTCAATGAAAGAGATGTCGCTTGAACTTGACAAACACAGAACAGCGATGCTCACTGAAGGTATGGAGAAAGCGTGGAGAGACATGGCCAGAATCATGGCTCATGAAATCAAGAACCCCCTTACACCTGTCCGCCTGACAATGGACCGTTTCGATGAGAAAATTGATGCTGGAAAAGTTATCACAAAGGAAGACTGGTCGCGCTTCTCTGAAAGAGTTGGAACACAACTTGACCAATTAGAAAAGCTTGTTACATCGTTCAGCAGCTTTGCCAAAGAGCCGGAAGCAAGAAACACTGACATAGATCCACGTTCAGTTCTTGAAAGAATTGCGGAAGGCTTTAAAGGACGAATAGAGATATCATTTCAGGGCGTATCTGAGGCCTCTGCCGACCCACTTCTTCTTCAGCAGATTGGCCTTAATATCATAAAGAATGCAGCTGAAGCCGGAGCAACCTCCATGGTTATTACACTACGCAGAACAGATGAGAAAACTGAGATTTTCTTCCACGATAATGGTCCTGGCGTACCTGAAAACGAGAGAGATAAGATTTTCATACCATACGTTACCGGTAAATCCGGAGGGACAGGTCTTGGTCTTGCTGTTGTAAAGCGCCTTGTAGAATCAATGCATGGTTCAGTAACTATGCCGCCAAATAAAGACAAGGGGCTGCTGATAAAACTTACTCTTAGATCTGCCGTAAAATCAATGTCTAGAACAGAGGTGCTGTACACATGAAAAAAATCAGGATACTAATAGTTGACGATGAAACTGAAATTAGAAACTCACTTACAGAAGTACTATCCGAAGAGGGGTATGCAACCGGAAGCGCAGCTGATGCCTCATCCGCACTGAATGACCTGGGGCGAACAGCATACGACCTCGTGCTGCTGGACATAAAACTTGGAAGCGATGATGGAATGGCTCTCTTAAAACAGCTAAAAGAAGAAAAACCAACACTGCCAGTCATAATGATAACCGGTCATGGAACAGTTTCTCTGGCTGCTGAAGCGTTTAGAATAGGAGCACACGATTTTCTTGAAAAACCTCTTAGGTTACTTCAGGTCAGAACAGCAGTTAGAAATGCTCTCGAAAAATCATTTCTTCGTAAATCTCTGGTTGGTTTCGGTTTAGGCAAAGGGGTATCCGCTCCTGTCATAGTGTCGCCTAAAATGAAAGAGCTATACAGCAAGTCGGAAAAACTCTCTTCTATCAAAACTGCCGTTCTTATTACCGGCGCATCAGGTACCGGTAAAGACCTCCTTGCGCGAAGCCTTCATTACAGCGGTAACCGAGCCTCCGCTCCTTTTGTTGTAACAAATGCCGCCTCTCTTCCTGTAAACTTAGCCAAAGATGAACTCTTTGGACATGAAAGAGGGGCATTCACCGGTGCCCATGCACAACGAGCAGGACGCATCGAAGAAGCAGACGGCGGCACACTCTTTCTTGACGAAATTGCAGACATGGATTTAGCAGTGCAGGCAAAAATATTGAGAGTGATTGAAACAGGTGAATGTGTTCGTTTAGGCGGCGGAAAACCTTCTATTGTAGATGTCCGCTTTGTTTGCGCAACACATAAGGATCTTCCTACCCTAATAAAAGAGGGGAAATTCCGTGAGGATCTCTTCTACAGACTTTCAGGATTCGTTCTTTCAGTTCCCACTCTTAAAGAGCGAAAAGAGGATATTATTCCCCTTGCTATCCGTTTCATGCAGCAGTTTGCCGAAGAATCGGGACGGGAAACCATTCTCTCTAAAGAGGCAGAAGAACTCCTTCTTTCATTGCAATACAAAGGCAATGTACGGGAACTAAAACATATTATTCATCGTGCCGCAGTCTTTTGTTCAGATGGAATCATAAAAGATTCAGATATTGAGGCAGCATCTGAAGGTGATAGAGTTTCAGGCACTACTATTTCAGAAAATCTTACACCCAATTTTGAACTAAGCGATTTCAGTACAGCCCGGCATAATTTTGAGGTCTCATTTCTTCAGAAAGCGATGGAGCTCTGTGGTAATAATATCACTCTTACAGCCCAAAAAATCGGGATGGCTCAATCAAATCTATCAAGAAAGCTTAAGGATCTTGGACTTCGGGTGTAAATATGCTATCTTCTACCTCTTAATTTTTTTTAGGTTTGAGAGGAGGTGTCAGCATAAAGCATTATGATTGGAGTAATTGTAAGATCTAACGAAGCCTTCGAAAAGGCTCTTAAAAGATTCACAAAAACGTGCGAAAAGTCCGGTGTACTCTCAGACCTTCGCAAGAACCAATATCACGAAAAGCCAAGCGAAGCAAAGAAAAGGCAGAAAAGCCAGGCTCGCAGAAAAGCTATAAAGGAAAAACTTATAGCAGATGGCGTCATTAAACCACGTCCAGCAAGAAACGGCAAGGGCGGTCGTCCAGGAGTGGGCGGAAGGGATGGCGGCAGAGAAGGCGGTCGTGACGGCGGCATGGGCGGCGGTTACGGCGGAATGAGATAATTAAACTGTTAAAGTTTATTACATATCTAAAAGACGATCGGCGTAAAAACCGATCGTTTTTTTATTTTATTATGCAACTAACATGAAAAAAGCAATTACAGGAAATGTTAAGGGCAGAGTTCAGGGAGTTGGCTTCCGTTATTTTGTTCAGATGGAAGCTGAAAAACTTGACCTCTGCGGTTATGTAAGGAATGTCGATGATGACTCTGTGGAGTATTTCGCTCAGGGCGAAGAAGCAGACCTGAATACGTTCATTACCAAATTAAAATCAGGTCCGCCCATGGCCCGAGTAGACAAACTTCTTAATAGAGAGACTGCGATTAATGACAAACTCCGTTATTTTACTATAACCCATTAACCATTACTATTTTGTCATAACCATCCGTTTTACTGCACGCCAGTTTCCAGCCTCCAGCCTGTATACGTAGATTCCAGAAGAGAGCACCTTACCATATGTGTCTTTACCGTTCCAGGTGACTGAATATTTTCCGTTAAATTTGTGAACACCTGAAGCAATCTTCTTAACTAATCTGCCTCGTAAATCATAAACAGAAAGAGAGACATCAACACCACCATCGATGGGCTTTCCATCAGCTCTGTACGCTGCAGGTATGGCATAATTTATTGTGGTTACCGGATTAAACGGATTAGGTACATTCTGAGCAAGGTTGAAATTTACTATGCGCTTTGCCAGATAATCAGGATCGTCTGAGACAATCACTGACACATAGACGCCCGACTTTGCAGAAATAAGAACGGTGCTGTCGCCAGCCATTTTATAGCACGCACCACTTTGATCTATGTAGGCGTAAAATCCTTCAGGCAGCGAAGATAGCCCTGAAAAGTTAAGCTCAACTTCCCTTGTACCAGCAGCTGGTTCAATGTACATAAGCCACTTTCTTGTTCCTTCATAAGGAGCTACAACACTTCTATCCAGAAGAGTTTTTGCATATCCCGACTGGAAAGCGACAAGTGGGCCGCCGTTCGGAGAACGTGGAGGCTGAGCCATATTCATATTGTTATCTTTTTCATCAGCTCCCAGAAGCACTCCAAACGAATTCATCATATCTACTTTACCGCCGGATAGAGCTTTAACATTGATCAGCCACTCTCCCGATTCCTTATTAAGCTTAGCAACCTTGGTGACCTTTGACAATTCGCTGCTGTCTGGATTGAATGGTTTACCGGAAAGAACAATCGGTTCAGCAGTAAATGAATAGAAGAAATAACCCTTCCACGGCTCCATAACTGTTGCCTTTACATAATCATTCATACTGTTCGACCAGTAGCGCAGGTCGGCATTGGGTAGTGCTACGGCATATGCATATGGACTTGCAATCATATTCCAACCGGTGTCAACACGTAATGTACATGCCTTGCTATAAGATGAATCGGTAAGCAGACGTGGTGCTGTTACACTTACGACATCAGAGGAGTAAAGCCAGAACGATGCACCGCGCTTAATTTCCGTAAAACCTTCTGCGGGATCAAGATATACTTCCTTTGTAGGAGACCAGACAAAGGCACGCCTTGAAGTATCCGTAAGAACTGATGGCAGCTCTACAGCATCTGTCGGCAATGAAATCATATGCCAGTAATCTGCTCCAAAAGTGGATACTACAGTGGACTGTCCTGCCGTTCCAACTTCAAAACTTTTATTAACAGAAGACGCTTTTAAAGAATCATCAGTTGCTGAAAGTTCAACTGTATATGCACCATCCTTGACAGGATAAAACTCAAAAAGTGAATCTGTTTCACGCATATGCTGAACACGCTCATACACAGGAGTTCCTCCAGCAGTAGTCTTTAGGACTGCACGTACAACAAGAACAGAATCAACCTTATTTAATCTGTCGATATCATCAGCATGAAATTTAATTTTTACAGAACCATATTTTACAAGCGGACCCTCTTTAACTGACAGTACAGGGGCATCATTCACATTCAGAACGGTCAGATTAAACTTCGCAGTATCGGAAAGACCGGCGATATCCATTACTGACACTGACACTGGATAAATTCCAACATCACTATTACCGGGTAGCCATGTGAGTTTTCCCGAAACGGAATCCAACTTCATTCCTGCCGGACCTGAAAGTTTTATCCACTTAACATTATCACCTGCATCAGGATCTGAAGCGGAAAGTGACCATGTTTTTGAAAGTTTTTCCTGTATGATTTCATCTGTCAGAGATGTTGTGATGGCAGGAGGATCATTTCTGTTGATCATCGCCAATGTCAGAACAAGTGTATCACTCAGTCCTCCCCTATCGGTTACCATGGCTTTCACAACAAATGTACCAGACTGACCTTCAACAGGTGTGAAACGCAAAGTTCCATCCGTAGAATCAATCATCATGCCGGTAGGCGCTGAAAGTAAAGAGTACTTCAGAAGGTCGCCTAGATCAGGATCTACCGCTCCATAAATTCTCTGAAAGAGCAGTTCCTGATAGGCTGTATCTTTTGCGGTAAAAGGATTGAATTCCGGTTGTTCGTTTATATCTTCAACAGTGATATTGAAACGCAGAGTATCTTCCAGCCCCTTTGTATCAATTGCCCTCATACTGACCAAGTGAGGACCATTCTGAGTCTGGGCTGGAGTAGGAGTCCAGCTGATAAGACCGGTTGCGGTATCGAAAGTCATACCGGTAGGCTTTGAATCGATAAAAATCTTGACCCGATCACCTTTTGCAGAATCGGGATCATAATAGCGTACACTTTTTGTCCATAGAACTTTTTCCGGTATCATTGAGGGCATAGAATCAGCTGTTGTAACAAACACCGGTGACCTGTTTGAAATATTTACTTTAAGATTAAAAGCTAACGTATCATAGAGCTTTCCGTCTGATGCTCTTACATTTACATTGTAAACACCAACATCAGAAGCTGTCGGATTCCAACTGATGATACCTGTAGCAGCGCTAATCGTCATTCCCGAAGGCTGGGTTATTAATGCAAACGTAACAACATCACCATTTGCATCAGCCGCACCTGTATTCAGAGTAAAGGCAGTGTCGGCAAAAATTGAAATAGTATCTGGATATGACACAGTGAATACCGGTGCAGCAGCTATGTAAGTTTTTGTCATAGCCGTATCACCTTTGAAATCGGCTATTGAGTCGGACCAGAAAAGTCCATTTTTAGAGTATGCCGATACGTAGTAAAGGGTCGCACTAGTAAGACCTGTAAAAATCTTCAGCGTATCTGTCGTAACATTTCGCTTAACATAAGCTGTACGAACAGCTTTACTTAAATCAACTACATTTTTGACATATTTTACCGTATCAACTCTTATTAGAACAGAATCAGCATTGTTTCCCGTATAATCAACTTTAACACCAATACTTCCTGTGTCTATTGCACTGGCTGTAATTGATGCTACATTGGTAGCAGGGGTCTTAACAAGTATAGTAGACTGAGCAGATGCAGAGAGCGCACTAATATTTCCAGATGAGTCTTGCGCAAACAGTGACAGTTTATATGTGTTACCTTCAAGCAAAGCACCTACTGTATCGATACTGTCTCTTGCAGTATATGTTTTCAGAAGAGTTCCGTCATGTCTGTGTGCAGGATATACAGCGTCTGTTCTATAGCAAACAAAAACTGATTCAACATCGGTTGACACAGATGGCTTCCACTTCAGGGATATTTTACCAAGTCCCGCATATGAAGTGGCGAACCCCGAAACATTATCCGGAGCAGTTTCATCAAGTGTGGTTGCAAAAACAGTAGACGTTCCCGCAGTATCACTGTGATTTGTAGCCGAATCTACAACAAACGCAGTAAACCAATATCCAGTCTTGGCAGATAGTCCTCCGATTAATACTGTGGAATCTGATGCAGGTACCCAAGATGTTAAATGGGTTGCAGTATCAATAACAGATGTCGCTTTCGTAGCACCATGCAGTATTCTGACCCATTGAGCATCTGTTCCGGTAAGTACAGCTTTGTTCCACCTCAATTGAATAGTTGTTTCGTTCTGTGGAATTGCAGTAAGAACAAGATTGTTGGTTGGCTTAGTCGCATCAGGTATTAATAATGAAGCTGTTTTTGGTATACTCCAGTTACCTGAGGAATCACGCGTAAATAGTGCAAATCTGGCAACCTTCTTTTCCTGTAAACCGTATGCTTTGAATTGGCCAGTTCCGGCTGAAACAGAACCAATTCTGCCATCAGAAGGTGTGGATGGGAAGAGGGAGTCCTGTCTTAGACAAATTGCTATTGAATCAATATCTGTTGAAGAAGAAGGAACCCAATTTAGTTTTACGCTGTCTTTACCAAGAGAAACTACAGCAAGCCCTTGAACTGTGTCCGGGGACTGTAAATCAAGTGTTCTTGCAAATGCCTGCGCTCCAAGAGTGCTCCAGTTTCCAGCACTGTCTTTTATGAACAATGAAAAATAGAGTCCCAGCTTCGGCCACATATGTGCTGCAATAGCTGTCGTGTCAAAACGGCTGAACATTTTTGAATACAGCACCCCGCCCATATAAGGAGCACTGTCCGGATAATGTGTTGATGTAGCCCAAATACCTACGGAATCGGCATCAGTTCCGTTAAGCGATGCAGGGTTCCATGTTAGTTTAAAGGCTGAATCTGAAATAGCTACAACATTCAAAGTCAATGGATTGCCAGGCTTTACGCTATCTCTCGCTACATTTAGCATAAAATGCTGCTCAACGGTATCGCCACCGGCGGCTGCACCAACCGTTACCGGAAATGTTCCAAAAATCAATGGCCGCCATTTCAGCTCATTGCCAGTGATAAATGCACCTGATGGAAGACCTCTCGGTACAAATACAACGGTGTCACCATTTGGGTCTGATGCAACCATGTTGTATACCCACTGCCGACCCTGTAATGCAGAAAGAGGTGCAGATGATGAAAACACTGGTGGCTGATTACCAACAGGCGATAGTCTCCAGCCCGTGTATATAACTTTGGAGTTCACTGGATTATCATAGAAATCAAATATTGCTGATATATTTTTAGGATTACCGCCTGATGTCATTTCACCTGTTGCTGTACTTCCCCAGTAATTAAAGCGTGCATCCAAATCTCTCGTAGATTCCATGTAATAATAGACAGAGTAGCCGCCTGGTCTGAACAGCCCAAAATCATTATAATTTACCCATGATGTATAATTTGAACCGCCTCTAGAAACATGGACAAAGTTACCGTCAAATCTGTTCGTTCTTATATCAATACCTGAGTCACTGTACATATATATGCCGCGACCGAATCCAAGTATTTCATTACTGTCAATTTTGATATTCCACGATGAAGCAAGCTGTATACCAACAAACATATTGTGACTATTAACCAATGAGTCTGAGCTTAATCTATTATTACGGATTATGGCTGTTTTTGCACCAATTCCGCCATTATTTCTGCTTGAAATAATAACAGCTCCGCCGGAATTTGACGAAACTTTATTGTGTATTTTGAAAACATTACCTGTAATCGCAACACTATCGCCATCAGAACCCTGTCCATACTCAAAATGTACAGCATATTGCCCCATAGAGTCGGGCAATGGCATATCAACATCATTGCTATCTATGACAAATACCATCCTGTCAGGTCTTCCAACGAATGCCTTAACCGCCTGCTTACAGTTCTTAATTGATGATTTACTTAATCTGAAAGTATCAATAGTTGTGTCACCATAAGAAACACTCATGTCGATTGCAGTTTTCGCATTACAAATTGATGCATATCTCAGATTAACAGTTCCGCCATTCCTTGCAAGAATTCCAAACCAGGAATCGGGACCTTTCTCTGGACTCATAAAGTCAAAATGGACACTGTCAGTTGAGATGCCGTTTGCCCTTATATGCCCATAAACAGCTATTGTATCGCCATTCTCCCAAGCATATTGAGTCATCTTTTTGCGCATTATCAATTTTGTTCCTGCGCCAAGAGTCAATGTATCGCCTACAGGTATCGTTATTGAGCCATCAATCATATAGGGGCTTCCTGCTGCTGTCCAGTTACCCGATACGGTCGAATACTGAGCCACATAGGTTTTAACCAGAACGCCGATCCTATCCACATCAATCTGCTGACCAAAATCATTAAGAAGATCTTTATAACGCACTTTAAGTTGACTACCTGGCAGAGCATGAAGTTTACCATCATTCGATACACCAGATGCTCCTTCCTGAATTATCACTGTACCATAGAAACAAGAGGTATCTATTCCCTGTTCTGTTAAGACTACGGAATCCAATGTCTCCTGGTTACTTGACACTGCAACCTTAATCTGTTCAGCTGCGCCACTGTTGAGGTTCAAATTAGGGTCACATAGTCGAATGATTGCCGTATCTCCCGGAAGATACCAGGGACGATCTGGAAATGCTGCAGTCCCTATCTGCAATGTACCACTAACACCGGTTACGGCAGGCGTACCATTTGTATCAGAAAGCCATCCGGCATAATTAACCTTACCTTTTGACCCATCATCAAAACGGTCAAA
>JAEUSG010000225.1 GCA_016788315.1 Fibrobacterota bacterium
ATGGTGGTTTTGTAAAAGCAGGTAATTGGTCTGCCGGCGAGTGTGTTGAAGGAACTGTTCACTCAATGGCCGGAGCTGTACCCGAAAGCGTAGTTGTAGAGGAATCTGGCGCGCAAAAGGTCATGATTAGAGCGCAGGGACGACACTACGCTTCTGCAAGCGGGGTAACCAAGGGACTTTACGGATGGATAGTGTGGATAACCGCCTATGCCGGAAAACCATATGTTGATGTTCAATTTGTTCTAACAAATACTTTACTTGATGGTGCCGGTACCGGAACCATTAAAGTTTATGCATGGCCGATAAAAGAGTGGAAGATGGACTTGAATCTTACCGGAAGCGGAACATGGCAGGGTGCATTCTGTGAAGATGCATTGACAAATCTTGATATAAACGGTAAACGTCTACTTCAAAAAGTTTCCGGTTATGTAATTAATGGTTCGGCTTCAGGTACAGCATCGCAGGGCGGAGCTATTCTTACAAATGGCTCAACCGGTGTCCGAATATCAAACCGTGATTTTGCAAACCGTTCTCCAAAAGCAATTACGCTGAAGCCGGCACTTTTATCTATGGAATGGCTGCCCGATACCGGTTCAGTTACTGCTCTTGACCCTTATTCAAATTACAACAACAGATTCAGGATGGAATTCTTTTCTACTTTACCTTCTGATTCTCTAACAGTATTTACAAGAAAAGCAAATGCTCCAATACGCCTTTTAGCACCACGTTCCTGGTATCGTGATACCGATTCATGGCACAGAGGTTTTGGACTTCCGCCGCACTCAACATTCAATCGTGTTGCTCCTTCCACTTGGACGCGTCTTGAAAAGCCACCTACCTCCTGGTCGAAATGGGGTGAAATAGCAGGCTTTAACGGTGTTGGCGACCACTGGAATCTGACAAGCGGCTTCTGGAACTATTTACATACAGGTAAACCTTCTGACTTCGAATTTGCCGAAAAATATGCACTCTATTTTAATGACGTGGTAAGTGTGCAAACACCCATTAGCCGAAATAAAGATCTCTCTTACTGGCTGAACTGTGAAAAGTACCTGCAAACCTTCGGCTCTGCTAATACAGAGGACATGTACCACCAAAGCGTAAGCAGCTATCCAGGATGGACATGGCGTAGAGGGGATCGGCCGGATGATGGGCATATGCCCAATCTAATGGTGCTTGAACACTATTATCTAACCGGCGATCCCGCTTCACGCGAAGCTGTAATGAGTCAAGCTGTGCGCGCTGCAACCAGTGTTTATTTCAGGGTATATGCTTCTCCATATGGTCCGGCCGGAGATCCAAAATACAAAGGCAGAGTTTGGAATCTTGACACATTGCTTTATTATGGATATGGTCCCAGATATGTAGGACGGCCAATTATTGTTGCTGGTCAGGGTTATGATATTTCAGGTGATTCGTTGCTGTTACGGCCAATGCAGCTTTATTCTTACGCACTTAGAAACTGGATTAGGCGAAGTCCGATTGGTTATCTGGGTGCATTTGATGCTCAGGATCAAGGTGGCATGATAAATACATGGAATGCCAATAATCCCGATGTTCCACCTCCCTTAGGCTGCTGGATGACCGACTTTCAAAATGGAATAGCAACAGAGGGTCTTTACAACTACTGGCAGCAAACTGATGATCCTGAAATTCATGATGCGTTGATATTCAGCGGGAAATCT
>JAEUSG010000442.1 GCA_016788315.1 Fibrobacterota bacterium
AGCACCCTGACGGCAAAGTTTCAGGATGAACTTTTTAAGGTCAATAAATTCCAGCTGATGGAGCAGGAAAAGCTTAATGCCATTTTAAAAGAGCAGGGGCTTGAACAGAGTGGTTGCACACAGTCTGCATGCTATGTTGAGATTGGTAAAGCCGTAGGCGTTGAACAGATGCTTATGGGCACAGTTTCAAAAGTTGGTAAAATTACGTCTATTACCGTAAAACTGATAGAAGTTCAGACCGGACGCATAATAAAATCAACAGTACTTGATACAGATGATAAATATGAGATCATTTTGAAAAAATGGTTAGCTGAGCTTGCAGAAAAGATTGCGGGAAAAGAAAGTCTTGGTAAGTCCGTATATTCTTTCGATGCATCACAGAAGCGGGAACCAATAGCCGTTCTGGAGATAACAGGTAATGGAGTAGAAAAAGCTGAAACTAAAGGACTTTCTGACAGGTTACGTTCAGAACTCTTTAACACTGGCCGTTTCGACGTAATGGAACGCGAGCAGATGGAGGAGATTCTTAAAGAACAGGGCTTTCAGCAGTCCGGTGTTTGTGATGAAGCCAGCTGTCTGGTGCAGGTAGGTCAGCTGGTTGGCGTTACACTTATGGTCGGTGGATCGGTAACAAGAATTGGTGATCTATATTCTGTATCCGCCCGTATCATTGATGTACGTAGTGGTCGCATTATCAGAACTGCTACTGCAGATGTTAAAGGAAATCTTGAAACAGTATTACAGGAGACTTTGCAGGATGTCTCACGCAGCCTGGCTGGGCTTAATGTAAATTCAAGAACCAACATACCAGCATGGGCATGCGTAGGCGGTTCAGTAGTATTGGCTGGATTAGGCGGTTATTTCACAAAGCTAGGTACGGATTCTTACAATTTGTATCGAAATGAAGAGTACGACACTCAGTTAATTCAGAAATACCGTGACGAGACAACTATCAGGGATAATATCAGCTATGGTTTTTACGGCGGGGCAGCCGTAGTCGCGGGTACCGCCGTTTACCTTTTTATAAATAAAAGACTGAAGCTAAAGGTGCAAAATGTAGCACTAGCACCAATGAACAACGGTGTTAAACTGGCAATGGGGTTTTAATATGCGCAAAACTACTTTACTAACCGCATTGGTATTCTTTTCTGTATTTTTAATATTATGCTGCACACGTAATTTTAATAACCCGGTAGATCCAAATTCGGAAAGAGCGCTCCCCCCAACACCACGCAATCTGCAACTTTTTGCGATACCAGGACAGCACAAAATCCAGGGAAGGTTTTCATATATTTATCAAAATGGTTCTGCCATAGTAGTTGAGCGCTCTTTGAAGAGCAGGAACATTTTTTATGCTATTGATACAATTGTTGGAGATACTCTTTATATTGATTCGGTAGGATTGTCAGATAGCACAGATTATGAATACCGATTGTGTGGTATAAACTCCAATGGAAGATCCAATTATTCTATGACTGTTGAAATAAGGACTTCAGTTTTTGAACATCAAGACAAGTTCGGCCCTTTTTTAACTGCAAAAAACGGTTCAAATGATATTCTCGGACAAGATACTGTTTTTGCAGATACACTTACTCTAAATGGTGATGTGAACGACCCGAGTGGTGTTGATAGTTTAAAGATTCAAATCAATGGGGGCATATGGATTGATTTGAATAAGCCTGCATGGGTAAAAAACATAACTTTGACAGAATTCATGAACACCCTGATCTTCAGGTCAAAGGACTCTCTTGGAAATATTTCTTTAGATACATCCATTATATTTGTGGATGACAGCAACTTCGTAAATCCGGTAAGTGTTGATACAGTCAATGGCATGATAAGATTGTCGTGGAATAAATACCCACAGAAGGACTATCGTACCCTGAAAATATTTGTTTCACAAGAATATCCTACTGATATTGTTTTACAAACGAGTCTAGTTCCGTTGGTAAACCCATCAGATACTTTTGTGTTCTATACTCCAGAAACAAAATCCAAAATATATACGTTCTCTATTGCCGAAGAAGACAATTTCGGCAAACAATCATCGAGTGTTCTTTTCCCAGCAGTATATTCAGGAAAAATTGTTGGCATGAAGCGTATTCCTGGCGGAACATTTCAGATGGGCGATTCTTATCGCTTCCCGGCCGTCCACAGCGTAACGATTTCTTCATTTTTTATGGATTCAACAGAAGTAACGCAATATGAATTTAAAAGACTAATGAATGTTAATCCTTCAGCTTTTAAAGGTAATGATTTGAGGCCTGTGGATAGCGTTACTTGGTTTGATGCGGTTCTTTATTGCAACGCAAGAAGTAAGAAAGAAGGCAAAGACACAGTTTATACTTATACTAGTTTGACAGGTGTACCTGGAAACGGTTGCTCAAATTTGGCCGGTATCCAAATACGATACAATGTTAATGGATATCGCTTGCCTACTGAAGCAGAATGGGAATATGCCTGTAGAGCAGGGTCTGCCAATCAGTGGTTTTGGAATGAAGTTTGGGATTTCACTGTTGCAAAAACGTATTGTTGGTATGTAGATAATTCCAATTCGTCGAGTCAACCTGTGGGAGTAAAAAAAC
>JAEUSG010000443.1 GCA_016788315.1 Fibrobacterota bacterium
TAAAGAGAATCATCGAAACAGAAGAGAAATCTTTTGAACGTACGCTTGACAAAGGTCTTTCACTTTTCGACGAAGCTGCATCAGCTGCAAAAAAGGCCAACAGCAAAATCATTAACGGTGCAACTGTCTTCAAGCTCTACGACACATATGGCTTTCCATACGATTTAACAGCACAGCTTGCTGACGAAAATGGTCTCACTCTCGACAAGGATGGCTTCGACAGCGAGATGAATGCACAAAAGAGCCGTGCACGCGCCGCCTCAAAATTCAAGGATATGACAGCTGCTTCCGCTGACTGGGTAACACTATCGGAAGGTGTATCATCACAGTTTACCGGTTACGATTCTATTGAAGAGTCATGCACCGTGCGGCGCATCAGAAAGAGCACAAAAGGCTACGACATCATACTCGACAAAACACCTTTCTACGCTGAATCCGGCGGGCAATGCGGCGACACGGGAACTATTTTCCTCGGCGAAGCCGGCACAGTCGAAATATCCGACACTGTTAAAGAGGGTGCAGAAATAGTTCATTGCGGTACTTTTGAAGGTGATATAGACTTTACGGCAATTAATGAGACAACCGCACGTATTGACGAAAAGAGGCGCGCAGACATCCGACGCAACCACACTGCAACGCATATAATTCAATATGCTCTCCGCCGTGTGTTAGGCGACCACGTTAAACAGTCCGGTTCAATGAACAGCGCCGACCGCCTAAGGTTTGACTTCACCCATTTTCAGGCAGCTACAGAAGAAGAGGTTGCAGCAGCAGAACGCATTGCAAATGAGCTTGTGCTTGCTAATCTGCCTGTTACAACTAAAGTTGCGTCTATTAAAGAGGCTGAATCGATGGGTGCACTAGCTCTTTTCGGAGAGAAATATGGCGATTCAGTAAGAGTTGTAAGCGTTGGAACCGACAGCATAGAATTGTGCGGCGGAACGCACGTTACATCGACTGGTGAAATAGGGTATATCCACATTGTTTTCGAAACAAGCGTTTCAGCAGGCATCAGGCGCGTTGAAGCTGTATCCGGCCGTGCATTTGGTGAACTTTTCCGCAGCCAGCAGCCGGTTGTCAAAACATTATGCAGAACTTTTAAGGTAACCTACGACAGACTACCCGAACAGATCGCATCCCAATCCGAAAAAATCCGCACTCTTGAAAAAGATAACGGAACACTGAAAACTAAACTGGCTATGGGCAACATTGACGAAATTGTCGCCGCTGCCGGTACGGTAAACGGAGTAAAGATTGCGAAAGAGTTTATAATAGATTGTGATCGCGCCTCTCTTGAAGCAAAGGGAACCTCAATTGTTTCCAAAATGGGTTCAGGCGTAGCTCTCCTGTTTGCCGGTGTTGACGGTAAAGGGGCAATCCTTGCCGCTGTTTCAGAAGACCTGATCAAAGAACGCAAGCTTAATGCAGGCGGTTTTGTAAAAACTCTGTCCGAAGCGGCCGGCGGTAAGGGCGGCGGACGGCCAAACCTTGCACAGGGCGGGGCAAAGGATATAGATTCTTTAAAGTCGGTTTATGACAGACTTGACTCACTGCTTATAGGAATTATTAAATGACCGTTTACGAGAAAGTATTTCTCTCTGCAAAAAATGGAAGAGCGGCTCATGTTGTGCTGCTTGATCCGGATAAACTCACCAAGGAGAGCGCCGGAGACACAGCATCCCGATGCTCAAAAGCGGGTGTAGATGCCCTGTTTGTCGGCGGGAGTACCGCATCGCCTGAACTGCTAAACGAAATTGTCTACTCTATAAAAGAAAACTCATCAATCCCTGTTATACTTTTCCCGGGTGGAGCAGACCAAATTGTAAAGCATGCCGACGCCATTCTGTTTATGTCATTACTTTCAGGCAGAAACCCGAGATTTCTGGTCGAAGAACCGCTTAAAGGGGTTCACTTGATTCGTGACTACAACATTGAAACTATTGGAATGGGCTACCTGCTTATCGAATCAGACAAACCATCCGCGGTGGAACGCGTGAGCCAGACCAATCCCCTGCCACGGTCAAAACCGGAGCTCGCAGCTGACCATGCGCTTATGGCTCAATACTTCGGAATGAAAGCAGTCTATCTTGAAGGCGGGAGCGGCGTGGGCCTTCCTGTTCCGCTGGAGATGATACAAAAAGTTAAAGAGGCGATCTCAATTCCGCTGATAACGGGCGGAGGGCTGCGTACTCCTGAAGCCGTAACTGAGAGAGTAAAATGCGGCGCCGATATTATTGTAACAGGAAATGTTCTTGAAGCAAAAGGGACAGACACGCTGCTGAACGAACTGGTCAGCGCAGTACACACCGCGAGATAGTACAACCGTGGGATTATATAAATGGAGAACAGATGACGATTATATTTTGGGTTGCTTTTGTCGCACTTATTGCAGCATTACTCGCTCTTGACCTTGGCGTATTTCATAAAAAAGATTCTGAACCTACCACAAAAAGCGCACTTCGATGGACCCTCGTTTGGATATGTGTTGGACTAATTTTCGGGGTATTCGTTTATGGCGCTTATACAAACCACTGGTTAGGGATTGGCCTCGGAATCGATGGACAAGCTACTATTGACGGTAAAACTGCGCTCATAAATTATCTCACCGGCTACGTCATAGAATACTCGCTCTCTATGGACAATATCTTTGTGATGGCGTTAATCTTCGGATTTTTCAAAATTCCATCAAAGTATCAGCATAGAGTTTTGTTCTGGGGAATTTTAGGTGCAATTTTTATGCGCGCCGCAATGATTCTTGCCGGAACAGCCTTGGTCAGAGCCTTTGACTGGACTTTATATGTTTTTGGAGCATTCCTTGTTTTCACAGCTGTAAAGATGCTCTTTAAAAAAGAAGACAATATCGATCCGGAGCATAGCTGGATTGTCAAGCTGGTTCACCGTTTTTATCCAGTCAGCAACGACACAAGCAGCAACCGGTTTTTTGTAATGATGCCTGATGGACGAAAAGCGGTAACCAGGATGTTCCTTGCACTGGTTTTTATCGAAAACACAGACGTAGTTTTTGCAGTTGATTCAATACCTGCCATTTTTGCCGTAACAACCGATCCATTCCTTGTATTTACATCAAACATTTTCGCAATTCTAGGTTTGCGCTCTCTCTATTTTGCCTTAAGTGCCATGCTCAATAAATTTCATATGCTGAAATTCAGCCTTGTGGCTATTTTAGCTTTTGTGGGCATAAAAATGCTTATTGTTGAACTTATCCATATACCGGCACCTGTTTCTTTAGGCTTTATTGTAGTCTCTCTTGGGGGTGGAATAGCTGCCTCTCTACTACGGCCTGTAAAAGAGTAAAAAAAACATACTCGATATTGTTGAATATGTTGATTTCGTCGATTTCGTATTCTATTTTCTTGTAACCAATGTGCTCAATTCCTAAAAACTCATATTACGTTAAAATAACAGGTGAAGTCGCTTCTATTGAGTCGTGCAGAAAACTTGGGCGTTTCCTACGCCTTTGCCTGCACGAAGGCCACACGAGTGTAGTTACTGACTGGACTGATGTCAGTGAGATTTCAGGAAGCCTTGCCGGTTTTTTAATAGTAGCACACGACCGGTTCAGAAGCGCAGGCGGTATGCTGGTTCTTGCAAATGCACCTAATCATATAGCAGACATTTTCAAAATCGTCGGCCTTGACAATATGATTGCTGATGAAAAAACTATTCCGGAAAGAAATGACAAAAGAGCATTCGTCGTAGATGATGATGCTTATGTACGTGAGATATTTGAAGAATACCTCCGGGAAGCTGGATATCGCACTTTCTCGGCTGCAAATGGCCGAGATGCTATGTTTGATTTCAAAATGCTCCACAATAACATTGATCTCGTCGTAACAGATGTTGAGATGCCGGAGATGGATGGTCTTTCTTTCTTTCAGGCAGCAATCAAAATCAGGCCTGATATGCCTTTTGTAGTCGCAACCGGATACACTCACTCAGAGAAGGTTATCGGTTTCAGAGAGATTCGTCCTGACATTACAATTATGCGAAAACCTTTCCTGCAGAGCGAACTTGAAAACGCAGTCAATTCCGTAATATCAAAAAACAGTACAATTATTCCTTAACCATCCCCACCGTCAATATCATCTTTATTGCTGTTTCAAATGAGACATTCAGCGGTTTAACTTTTTCATCAGGCATAATAATAAGGAATCCGCTTGTCGGGTTTGGAGTTGTCGGAATAAATACCGTGTGATATTTCCTTCCTGAATCATCCGGACTGAAGCCTTGTGCAGCTTCACCCGTTCTAAAAGCAACAGTCCAGAGTCCGCTGCTTGGATATTCTGCTAAAACCGGCTTCATTTCGTTACCGCTTTTGTCAACCGTCAGCAGATCAACAACCTGCCGTGTTGACTTATATATAGCACTTATTCCGGGGATAGTTTCCAGAAAAGAATTGATCTTGCTTAAAAATACTTTACCCCAAAGCGATTTAACCAGAATACCGAAAAGCGTTATGGCTATTACAAGAATAATGAAAGTCGCAATTTCTATAACAACATTTATTGGCGCCATTGTTTTGTATTCTTCCGGAACCCATGCGGTAAGAGTTTCAACCTTAGCCTCGATAAAATTGAACACGGCAAAAACTATAGTGAGTGTAATAAAGAGAGGCAAGAGAGCAAGAAGCCCTTTGAGAAAATTTGAAGCCAGTCTGCCAAGTAAATATTTCATAAAACACCTTCCCTTTCCGACATGTATATTTAAGAGTGACCTACTCAAAATAATTAAAGAGTGAAAACAATAATTCTATTTTTACCTCTACTGCTGATTGCATGCAAGGAAGCCCCGGTTAAAGAGCTGTTTATTGTATCGCCGCACACTCCCGAAATAAAAAAAGAGTTTGCCGAAGCTTTCAAATCCTACTCCGCAAAACAGGGTAAAAAAGTGTCCGTGAAATGGATCGATGTAGGCGGAACAGGCGAGGCTGTTGAATTTGTGAAATCGCGAAATGGCGAAGGGCGGCAGGCCGGAGGAGTCGACTGCTTTTTCGGCGGCGGTGATTTGCCATTCATTACCCTTGAAGGATTGGATCTGCTTGATACACTTTTATTGCCGGATACCATTCTTGATAGATTCCCTTCAGAACTGAATGGTTATCCATTAAGATCTGAAAAAGGCAAATGGATTGGTGCAGCACTGTCAGGATTCGGCATTCTTAATAACGATAAAATGGCGATGCAGAATAACATAACGCCGCCTACAGAGTGGAAGGATCTCGCAAAACCTGAACTTCATGGATTTGTGGCATTCAGCGATCCCCGTTACAGCGGAACAGCGCATGTTATGTTTGAGATAATCCTTCAGTCATACGGCTGGAATGAAGGCTGGAAGATTCTTTACGGAATGGCTGCAAACGGCCGCACCTTCGATAAAGGGGCGAGTATGTCTGCCAAATCAGTTGCTGCAGGACAGACAATCTCAGGCATATCAATTGATTTTTATGCAGCGGCTGAAATTGAAAAAATTGGATCTCACAGACTCTCTTTTGTGCTGCCTGCAAACAAAACAGCAGTAACGCCGGACGGCATTGCAGTATTGAAATATTCAAAGAACCGCGAAACAGCACAGGAGTTTGTGCGGTTTGTACTTACAGATGGACAATACCTCTGGCTCAAAAAAGCGGGCACCCCAAAGGGACCTGCCAGAATTGCACTTTGCAGAATGGCTGCAGACAGTTCTGTTTACCACAGAATCAGCAAAGATGAATTGACTCCTGTGCGTAATCCTTTTACTGAAGAGGCAGCCGATTCACAGTTCACTTTCAACAGTAGACTAGCCGGTAAAAGATGGGCACTGCTAAACGACATGACCGCTTCGCTATTGGTAAATCCTCAAAGAAAACTGCGCAGCAGCTATTTAAAAAACAGTGCTGCTTATGCTCCACCGTTAAGCGAAGATGAGGCAATGACAATTGCTCCGACCTGGAATAAACCGGAGAATGCTGTCCGCAGAATAAAGTTAATGAACGAATGGACAAAAACAAATGTTACAAATTAAAAACATTTCGAAGAGCTTCGGAAAGACACAAGTGCTTCAGGACATAAACCTTAATGTCAGCGATGGTGAACTTTTTTTTCTTCTTGGTCCCTCCGGCTGCGGCAAAAGCACTCTCCTGCGAATAATCTCAGGTCTTGAAAAAAATGACAGCGGATCTATAACATTTAACGGCATTGAATGGTCAACTGTTCCACCGGAAGAACGCAACATTGGAATGGTCTTTCAGCAATATTCTTTATGGCCTCACATGACTGTTGCTGAGAACATCGCCTACGGATTAAAGCTGCGGAAAGTCGCAATGGAGGAACAGAGAGTAAAAGTCAATGAGGCTCTTAAGCAGGTCGGCCTAGAAGGTTTCGGTCCAAGGAAACCGGGCAGCCTGTCCGGAGGACAGCAGCAGCGTGCGGCACTGGCAAGAGCGCTTGTTCTGAATGCAAAACTGATCCTTCTTGACGAACCGCTCTCAAACCTTGATGCCCGCCTGCGCCTTGAACTTCGCTCCGAAATAAGAATGCTTCAGCAGCGACTTGGTCTTACAATGATATACGTTACACATGATCAGGAAGAGGCTATGGCTCTTGCAGATAGAATGGCCCTTATGAACGGCGGCGTGCTGGAACAGACAGGAACACCAGAAGAGGTTTACCATTCTCCAAAGACAGCTTTTGCAGCACTATTCTTCGGTAAATCGACCCTTCTTCCGGCTAAAGTAATTTCAGTAAACGGTAGCATTGCAGTAATTGCTCTAGGTGCTGCTCAGTTTTCTGTTAAACTGAACTCTCTTTACACTCCAGCAAATAATGAAAAGGTGAGTCTGGTAGTTAAACCCAATGCCTTTACATTTACCGACAGCACTCTCAACACTATAAAAGGGAAAATTCTATTCAATGAATTCCAGGGTACACATTTTAATTCCGGAATAGAAACAGATTTAGGAAATCTTACAATAACTACTGAAACAGCGCCGCCGGCACCAGGACAGCCAGTCAATCTTGCACTGAAGACAGAACTGCTTTCTATTGTCCCTTTGAAACAGGAAGGTTAGGCACAATGAGTGAATTCTGGACCGCATGGCCTGATGTAATGCGTAAAAAACTGGGTGCTCCAGCTCGGAAAATCAGCATTGATGCAGGTTTTACATGCCCGAACAGGGATGGTACTGTGGGCACAGGCGGCTGTATCTTCTGCAGCAACGAGGCATTCAGTCCATCTGTAAAAATAAACCAGCTCTCAATTGAGGAGCAGATCCGGAAAAGCCTTATCAGGTTCAGAGCAAATGGCAAAAAGGAGCGCTACCTTGCATTCTTTCAGCCATTTTCAAATACTCATGCACCTGTTGATAAACTTGAAGAACTATACAGCAGAGCCCTGCAGGTCGAAGGTATAGATGGCCTTATAGTCAGTACCCGCCCCGATTGTGTTGACGCTCCAAAAGCTGAACTTCTTAAAAAACTGGCAATAAACCATTATGTATCTCTGGAACTTGGAGTACAGTCAATATACGAAGAGTCCTTAACCTGGATGAACAGAGGGCATGACTACTCTGCAGTTAAAGATGCAATTTCACTATTTGCAGATTCACAGATTGACATCTGTCTTCATGTTATTCTTGGATTGCCGGGTGAAGGAGGGGAATCAGCAAAAGC
>JAEUSG010000239.1 GCA_016788315.1 Fibrobacterota bacterium
AATTAAAGTATATCGATGCATTGGCAGATGTCAACGGTATTGTCTACTCTTTCGGCCTAATCATAAAAGTGAAAATCAGCACCCAAAAGCATAGCACCAGATTCTGCATGAGTATTTGCAGTGATGTCGGAAGAGCATATATCATAAGCGCAGAAGGGGCCCAGATACACCAGTTCGGAATCATAACAGGCAGTACTTTAGTTTTATAATAGCCATTGGAAATAATTGATTTCCAATTTTTAAAATTGAAATTGAGTTCCGGGAGGAGAAGCATTGCAACTAGTGAAGGAACTGCCCAGATTGGTACATAAACAAGCTGGTCAACAGCCAGTTTTTTTAACAGAACTGTCATTTCATTACCTGAACCGAATAGATAAGCCTGGAACCTGTAAAGAGCATCCACTTCGAGACCCTTGTACGCCCATACAGCGGTAAGATAAAGTGTTTTTTTTACCGATTCTGTACCGTCACGGGTACCAGTAACTTTCTTAAGAACTTCGGGGATCAAAGCACCGAAAAGTGCCGTTGAGGCCATGGAAAAAAGGAACCCTAATTTCAGCTTATAAAAAGAGATAATATCAAAATATGGACGCAATGCTGTTACTTTGTAATAACATAGCAGAATTGCTGCGGCAAAAAGCCAAAGTAGTATCGCTGCTTTACTATTCGCTTTGACGGCTTTTATGGTTTTATTAACGCTGTCGGAAATCACTTAACGGCCGCCTTTCTTTTACACCCTCTCCCCTTGCATTTTTGCCTTTTAAGGCACATGGCGCACCGTTCATCGCTGCACCATTGGCAATCGTGGCAATCCGGACAGTTATGCTTCTTCGGCTTGTTATCGTCGTTGAAGATAAAAAGCTGACCGGCTATGCCCTTCGATTTTACGAATGCCATATGTGCTTATTTATTTACCATTGATTTGTACTTTGATGGAATTGCACATTTTTCTACATACGATCTGTATTCGCATTTCGGCATTTTCTGCGCAATAGCCATAAGTTCATCGGCTGTAAGGAATCCCATATCAATTGCAGATTCTTCCGGGCAGCCAAGTTTGAGTCCCTGACGCTTTTCGATGATCTGGATAAACATTGATGCTTCATGCAGACTGCTGCTTGTACCTGTGTCGAGCCATGCTACACCACGTCCAAGTTTCTCCACTTTGAGTTTTCCCCGTTTCAGGTATTCGCGGTTCACATCTGTAATTTCCAGTTCACCGCGTGGTGAAGGTTTAAGATTTTTTGAGATTTCAACTACAGAATTATCATAAATGTAAAATCCCGGTACAGCGTAGTTTGATTTTGGTTTCAGAGGTTTTTCTTCTATTGAAAGAACATTATCTTTTTCGTCAAATTCAACAACACCATATCTTTCCGGATCGTCAACATAGTAACCAAAAATTGCTCCGCCGCCCTGGAAATTTCTGAAGGCATTACGGAAATTTCCTAGTTTACCGTAGAAAATGTTATCACCGAGTATAAGACAGGAGCTGTCGCCATTTATGAATTTTTCACCGATAACAAATGCCTGTGCAAGGCCCTTTGGTTCAGGTTGAACTGCATAAGTGAAGGAGACGCCAAACTGAGAGCCATCCTTAAGCAGATTCTGGAATCTCGGGGTATCTTCAGGAGTTGAAATTATGAGAATCTCTTTTATGCCCATAAGCATAAGGGTGGATATCGGATAATAAATCATTGGTTTGTCGTAAACAGCCTGAAGCTGTTTTGATGCTACAACCGATAGCGGATAGAGACGTGAACCGGCACCGCCGGCCAAAATGATACCTTTCATTGTATGACTCCTTTAAAAGTTAGTCTGTGTATAGGAGAAGCGCCGTACTGCTTAATCATTTCATAATGTTTAGCTGTCGGATAGCCTTTATGCTGGTCAAAATTGTACTGAGGATATTTTTTGTGATAATCGTCCATAATCCTGTCTCGTGCTACTTTGGCAAGTATCGAAGCCGCGGCAACAGAAGCGGATTTCGCATCTCCCTTAACAAGAGGATGCTGGTCGTTGGATATTCCTGGAATATTCTTGTTGCCGTCGACAATAACAGGCAGATTCGGCATTGTAAGATCTACTGCGGCAACAGCAACTGCCATCGCTTTCAAAGCAGCATTGAGAATATTAATTCTGTCAATTTCATCCGGCTCGATAAAGGCAACATGCCATGCAATGGCCCGTTCAATGATAACTTTCTCAAGCTCTTCACGCTCCTTTTCCGGAACCTTCTTTGAATCGCGCAAAGCGTCAATATTATGATCCGCCGGAAGAATAACTGCAGCTGCAGATACAGGTCCTGCCAAAGGGCCTCGTCCGGCTTCATCAACACCGATGAAGAATGAGCCGATGGCGCCGGATAAGCATTTATCCCATTCTATCGGTGACAGGTCAGCCGGAAGAGCGCGCACAACATCAGAAATAGTTCGATCGAGGAAGGTGGTCTGCATCAATTATTTTTCTGTAAATCTATTTGGAAATCTGATCTGTCCCGACAATACCAGGGCTGCGGCTTCAGGATATACTGCATGTTCCACCTTTAGAACCCGTGCAGCAAGGGTATCCGGGGTATCATCATGATTTATAGGAATGGAACGCTGCATCATTATCGGACCTTCATCATATTCCTCTGTAACCCAGTGAATTGTAACACCGCTCTCTTTATCTTTTGCAGCTATTACCGCTTCGTGTACAAAATGGCCGTACATTCCCTTGCCCCCATGCTTAGGAAGAAGCGAAGGATGAATATTAAGTATTCTGCCTGAATAAAGGGCTATGAAGGGCTTCGGGAGTAGTTTCATGTAACCGGCCAGCAGAACGAGGTCAATTTTCATATCTGAATGGAGTTTAATCAGTTCCTGTGTATAAATGGCAGGATCGGGGTGCGTTTTAGTGGAAAAATGGATGGCCTTGATTCCATGTTTTCTTGCCCGTTCCAATGCAAATGCACTGCTGTTATTTGAAATAACGAGCGCCACTTCAGCGTTAAGCATCCCTTTTTCTGATGCATCGATGATGCTTTGGAGGTTTGAACCGCCTCCTGAAGCAAAGACAGATATTTTTTTCATCGTTCTAAAATACATTAATAGAGCAATAATTGCCTTGTTAGATCTATGTAAAATCAAAGGGTTGCATTTACATGGGCAGAAAGTGCACTGCACAAAGGGAATAAATTGCCTTTTGATTTACTGTAAGTCATTATAAATACTAAAGTTACGGCGTTTGTTGCCGATAATTACTATAGAACAAAATTTAACGGAGGTTATTATGGGAGCAATTAGCGGTACAACGAATCAGCAGGCAGACGCGGTAATTGAACAGTACAAAAGCTATTACAGCAAGATGAATATCAGTCAGTATGGAACAGGTGTTCTTTTACAGACACTTGGCGAATCAGGCGATGCTGAAGAGGCATTTGGAGCAAACTATAGCAGTCAGTCAAATGGACTTGAGGAGCTTTTTGCTTCACAGGCATCCAAAGTAAGCATCAATAAAGATAACATTAAGAAAAAAATGTGGGCAGATCTTGAAAAAGAGGTGCAGGCTTTCTTTCAGGAGAATAAAGAACTTCGCGGTCAGTATGTGGTTGCAGTAAACAACGCAACTGAAAATGGTCAGCCGGAATTTAAAATC
>JAEUSG010000251.1 GCA_016788315.1 Fibrobacterota bacterium
AAGGAGAGTTTGTTGCATATGGTGAACCAACTGCCGGTTCAAGACGGGGCACACTAATCGTATGAGGGCCTACACCATATTTTTCTTCCAGGTGGTGTACATGCTGTAAGAGCGCCAATATTTCATATTTCCAATCAGCAAGACCGAAAAGAATTCCTGCTCCAACATCGCCTAAACCGGCCTCCATTGCCCGGTCAAAACCTGTTACACGCCAGTCGTAATCGCTCTTTTTTCCAGCAAGGTGAACCTTCTTATAGGTGTCACGATGATAGGTTTCCTGGAAGAGCTGATATGTACCGATTCCGGTCTCTTTAAGGGCTTTGAAATCCTCGATTGTTAATGGGGCGACGTTAGCGTTTACTCGACGCATTGAAGAGATACCGCTGCGTGTTTTGTAAATAGTATTTACTGAATCTAAAACATATTTGAAACCTTCAGCAGGATAGGATTCTCCGGCGACTAAAAGTACGCGTTTGTGACCCTGATCAAGCATGAGTTTTATCTCTGCTGCGATTTCATCCTGTGAAAGGGCGCATCGTTTAACATCTTTGTTTTTGACTCTGAATGCGCAGTAAACACACTCATTCGAGCAAAGACTCGATATGTATAATGGCGCAAACATGACAAGTCTCTTGCCGTAGATATTGTCCTTAACAAAGCTTGCTGTTTCAAAGAGTTCTTTGTCTGTTTCCGGAGAGCTGGCTATCATTAATGCGGCAACTTCTTTAGTTGATAAACCTTTAAGTTCACGTGCCTTTGCGAGTATCTCTTTTATTTCATTTTGAGATACTTTTCTGTCGCTTGCAAGAAGGGGGAGTATTTTCGAATCGTCGATAAAGCTAGAGTTGTTCATTGCTGTTTTCCTTTCGATCTAAAAATACAATATCCTGCTGGATTGCTGTAAGGATAATATAACATATTAAATTAGTAGGAAATAGGAATTTTTTGGGAAAATGTGGGATACCACATCATTTCAATCATACCATACATATGGTTTATTAATGTATTTTTCTGCACCATGACAATACTAATAACAGGTGCCGGCGGCTTTGTCGGACGGTATGCAACAGCATATTTCAAAGAAAAATATCCTGATGATAAAATTCTGGAAGCGGACATCCGTGGTACCGATCTGGCAATCAATTTACTGGATAAAGATAAGGTAAGAGCCCTTATAAAAGAGGAAAAACCGTCTAAAATACTTCATTTGGCAGGTAAAAGTTCTGTTGGATTATCGCTTAAAGAGCCGATGGAGACGTTCGAAGCGAATATTGGTTCGTTTTTAAATATCATGGAAGCGGTCAGGCTTGAAAATCTGACTCCGAAAGTTGTACTTGTTTCGTCAAGCGATGTTTATGGTGTCACAAAAACACAGGCAAATGCAAGGCTTGAAACTGATTGCATTAATCCAGGATCACCTTATGCAGCCAGTAAAGCCGCATTAGAACTGATAGGTCGCCAATATTATACCCATTTTGGAATAAAAACAATTATTGCCCGCCCTTTCAATCACACAGGTCCTGGACACCCTGACGTATTTGTTTTACCAAGTTTTGCAAAACAGCTTACAACAATCAGGAAAACTAACGGGGATCCCGTATTATACACTGGAAATATAGAGGTTGAAAGAGACTTCCTTGATGTTCGCGATGTTGTACGTGCGTATTATATGCTTTTTGAAAAAGGTAAGTCAGGAGAAACTTATAACATCTGTTCCGGTGGTGCGCTGCCTATTCGATGGATGCTGGAAGAGATGATTTCCCTTTGCGGTATTCATGTTGAAGTGCGTAATGATGCCAGTCTCAGCCGTAAAAATGATATGCCAATTCTTGTCGGTTCCAACGAGAAATTGAAACAGGATACCGGCTGGCAGCCAGAGATTCCTATTTCAGAAACCCTCAAAGGTTTAATTGAGTACTGGGAAAAAAAATAAAAGTTTCTTAAGCCCAGTAAACAAGATTCATATCTACAACTTCGTCAATTTCCGCATTGGCAGGAACAATTCTCGCTCCGTAATTGAATTTTCCTGCTGCAGTTGCTTTGAACGTTGCTGAATACTTGACCTCACTGCCTTTTTCTTCTACCAGAGTTAGAGGTATATAGCGGATTTTTTCATCCCTAAGTCTGTCTGTTGTTGAGAAATCTATAGCAGGGTCGCTTTTATCCTGAACCATTACTACCTGAGCTGTAACCTCTTTCTTGTCAACACGGCCCAGATTTGCTTCCAGCGTGAAGACTGCTTCATCATTCATAGTAAGATTGTCGCCTTTTATGCCGTCAACTTGAACATTACTGATATGAATGCTTGAAAAACGGGCTGATAGAGATGATTTATGCTCTGCTCTCTCTTTGGCAAGTTTGAAGTTGTCTGCTGAGAGTGCTTCATACATTTTTGCTGTCGGGACATACATCTTTTTAGCATAGTCTTTCAGCATTCTGTGTGTGTTGAATTCAGATATGGTTGCAATAATTGACTGCTTCATCATGCGAACCCATTTTTCCGGAACGCCAGCCATGTTTCGCTGATAGTAGGAGGGGATTAGGTCGTTTTCAAGTATGTCGTAAAGGGAATCGGAATCCATCAAATCCTGCATGTCGGTATTTATGTACTCTTTGCGATCGCCGATTGCCCAGCCGTTGGTTCCGTTGTAGCCTTCATCCCACCAGCCGTCAAGAATGCTGCAATTGATGACACCGTTCATGCCGGCTTTCTGTCCTGATGTACCGGAAGCTTCGAGCGGTCGGCGCGGATTATTAAGCCAGACATCAGCTCCGGAAATGAGTCTTCTTGCTAACGTCATGTCATAGTTCTCTACAAATATGATCTGGCCGAGATATTCATCCTTCTTGCACATCTGCGCAATGTCCTGAATAAGATCTGCACCGATTTTGTCAGCAGGATGTGCTTTGCCTGCAATAATGAACTGAACCGGATGCTTTTTGTTTGCAAGAATATTTCTAATCCGGTCAATGTTCTTCATGAAAAGGGTTGCACGCTTATATGTTGCAAAACGTCTGGCAAAGCCTATAGTAAGGGCATTGGGAGAGAACTTCATAAGGAAGCGATCGAGCATTGCTGGATCTTCGCCTTCGCGTGACCAGTTGGAAGTAATTCTCTCTTTTACTGTATTGTAAAGTTTTGTTTTGAGATAAAGATGTGCTTGCCAGAGTTGATCGTCTGGTATCTTTGATGCTTTATCCCATGTCCAGATTTTAAGCAAATCTTCATGCATGTCAACGGAAGAATATTTCAGAAGAAGATTATGTATTTCAGAAGTCAGCCAGGTACCTGGGTGAACACCATTAGTTATGTGGTCAATCGGAACCTCTTCAACCATATATCCATTCCACAGATCCTGCCACATATCTCTGGAAACAAGTTTGTGCAGCCGTGATACACCATTTCTTTTGTGCGTGTATTTAAGTGCAAGCACAGTCATCTCAAACGCACCGCTCTCTTTGGGGCGCTTATGACCCATGTCGCAGAAATCCTGCCAGGCAAGACCGTTGGATTCAACATAGGTGCGGAGATAGTTTTCAACAAGC
>JAEUSG010000291.1 GCA_016788315.1 Fibrobacterota bacterium
ATCATAATTAGGCATATGCTCGTTGTCCTTTCTACCTATTAATATAAATAGTTATTTTCGTATCAAAAGGAACCTACATATTTTAATGGAGCCCAATAATGAAATTCAAGTTCAAAGCCACCCTTTTGTTTTCTGCTATACCGGTAATCTTTGCTGTTACCTGCCTTGCACAGGATCAAACCGACAGCGTTGCGCCGATATACAATCCATCATACTTTACGGAACTCCTTTCAAGAGCAGAGAAGGCAAACCAGAACATCGCCTTACGGCAAAGCAGGACATATGGAACACTCACAATCCGTTCCGGAGAACTGACAGATGCTGCCGTCTATTTGGAGGGGCCGTCGACAGCAAAAGGCTCCGCTCTCTTTCTGGCAGGCCGTACCCCTTTACAGAACATAAAGCTGCATACCGGTAAACACACAGTTCACCTGCAACATCCAAAGGCACATAGTCTTGTTGATACAGTTTCAATTACTGAAAATGGTTCACAGAACATCAATCTGAATCTGCTCCAAAAAAGAGCTGCCGTTAAAGTAATAACTAAACCTGCAGGTGTGAAGGTCACGTTTGGTGGTCGCCAGCTTGGTGTCACCGGCGACTCAGCTTTCATATTGCCGCTGTACGAAAAAGGGCAATACATGCTGCAGTTCGAACGCGAAGGTTATCAGACATTAAGACAATCACTCCGGGTTCTTGATGGAGAGATCCACTGTGCTAACGTTAATCTCACTCCCAACTATGCATCTGTCAAGATTTCAACTAAAGAGGAGGGATTCTATGCATATGTCAACAACATATACCGTGGAAGAACACCTTTGAAAGTTACCGGTCTCCTGCCGGGACATGTCAGCATCAGAGTTGAGCAGGACAAATATGCAGCAACGACCATAACTTCCATGCTTCGTGCAGGCGAAACCTCGGCGGTCGTTCTTAATCCGGCACAAGATAAAAGCGTACGAGACGTAAGCCCCTATGGAGAGCTAAAAAGCACTTGGAGCGACAAGGATGGAGATGGTCTTCCTAACGACATTGACAATTGCAAAGAAGACCCGGAGGACATTGACGGATATGAGGATAGTGACGGCTGTCCTGACAATGACAATGACAAAGACAATGTTCCCGACATAAAAGACAAATGCCCGAATGAAGCAGAGGATTTGGACGGAATAAATGATCCGGACGGCTGCCCTGACAAGGATAATGATGCTGACAATATTCCTGACTCGCTGGACATGTGTCCTCACACAGCGGAGGATCGTGACGGTATGGAGGATTTCGACGGTTGCCCCGAACCTGACAACGATCTTGACTTAATACATGACAGCACAGATGTCGCCATAAACGAACCTGAAGACAGGGATGGTTTTCAGGACAATGATGGCGTTCAGGACAGAGATAATGACAATGATGGCGTCTGGGACTACATGGATTTATGTCCCGACTCAGCAGAGGTTTTCAATAACTATCAGGACGACGACGGCTGCCCCGATGTTCGACTAACTGAACCGCAAAAAGGGATAGTGGCACGTCTGCCATTTAGAATGGACGAAAAATTTAAAGATACAGTTCTTGCTGCAATTGATTCAGCATATGATGCAATGCAGGCTTACCCGGACATGCAGATTGAGATTAAAGTCCACTCCGACAACAGAGGTAACGCACCAAAGAAACTTGAGAACACCAAACAGGCAGCAAGACTGATAGCCGCGTACATGGATGCCAGAAAGCGTATACCATCCAGCCGCTATACAGTTTCAGGTGTTGGCGGTAACGATCCGATAGCGAGCAATGTAAGCGAAGAGGGAAGACAGAAAAACACAAGGATAGAAATTATCAGAACAAAATAAACACCACTAAGAGGTAAAAATGACATTTTTTCGCTTTCTCAAAAGAGAGATAAGCTATCGCAAAAAGGGACTGCTGGCAAATGCTGCAGTTGTTGCTATTGGAGTTGCTGCTGTAACTTTTCTAATGACAACCTCTGAAGCATCCAAAAGATCTATTCAGCTGATAACAAAAAACATGGGACAGAATCTTATTCTTATTCATGAAGAAACAAAAGCTGAAGACTACTACATGGCAACAGGTAAAGAGCAGCTTTTTCCAATAAAATGGATAGACACTCTGCTTAACATGGAGAATGTTGTTACGACATACCATGTTGCTATTCTGCAGTTACGGGACACCATAAACGGCGTTAATGCAGTTTTAACCGGAGCTAAACCGGTAAAAGGGCTAAAAACAGCTTCTCCTTCCGAGAAAAAGAACCCTTTTACAGAAATCATACCAGGCTCAGTGAGACTTGGAAGTGAAGTTGCAACAGAGCTGAATGTAAAAGCAGGCTCGTCGATATTAATCAAAGGTAAAACTTTTATTGTTGACAGAATAGAAAAGAGTCTCGGAACCACAGACGACTACCGCATCTACCTGGACTTAAAAGAGATGCAGTCACTTGCCGGTGTACCGCAAAACATCAATGCGGTTCTCGCTCTTGATTGCCTCTGCGAAGGCGAACCGATAAGCGTTACCGAAAAAAGAATACGCGATACAATTGTAAGAATATTGCCGAACATCAAGGTTATGTCTCTCCGCAAAATTGCCATAGCAAGACATGAAGCTCGTGAAGCAACGGACAAATACAACCGAATCGTTATTATCCTGTTAATGGCAGCCTCAATAGCCTTTATCGTAATTCACTCATGGTCTGAAGCCAGACACAGAGAGAAGGAGTCTGCACTTCTTTCAGCACTCGGCTACCCATCAAGTCTGACTGTAAAAATGTACCTTTCGAAAAGCCTTATCATTTCCATTATACCAACTCTTGCAGGCTTTGCTATAGGCTCTATAACAGCATTAAAGATCGGTGAGCAGATAGTAAAAGCAAAGATTCAAACTGACTATACTCTCTTGCCATGGCTTTTAGGTGCTGCACTCGTCATCTGCATTATCGCCTTCCTGCCGGCACTTAACCGTGCTCTAAAAAGCGATCCTGTTGACTTACTGAGGGAGGAATAATAAATGATTACACTTAACAGCATCAGCAAATCATACATAAAAGAGGGCAAAGAGGTTCCTGTCCTTCGCGACTTAAACCTTGAGATCAAAGGCGGTGAATGGATAACACTTCTGGGAGGAAGCGGTTCAGGCAAGACAACTCTCCTGTTTTCTATTGCAGGACTCCTGACACCGGACAAAGGCAACATCATTATCGACGGCACTGACATTTACAAACTTGGAAGAAGCAAACGAAACAGTTTCAGAGCTAAAACCTGCGGTTTCATTTTC
>JAEUSG010000297.1 GCA_016788315.1 Fibrobacterota bacterium
TTCGATCGATTTTTTGAATTTCATTCTTCAGTTCCTCTTTCGAAACTGCTGATTACAAAAAAAGACACAGATGAGTTTGAATCTCATATAGTTTTTTCAGAACTTACAAAGGCGGTTGAACCATTCCGAAGCAATCCGTTATGCATATGCAATAATGATGGACGTATCATCGCATTCAACACTAAATTCCTTTCTGAATTACCGAACACGAAAAACATCCTAGGACAAGAACTTAAATACATTTTCAGACCATCACCTTTTTTATCAATTACAACTCTGTTAACCGCTGACAATATCATTTCAATATTCAATGAAGAAACCGCACCAATCCCTCTTCACAGCAAAAGGATTTCAAATTTAACCCGACTCGGTGACTATTGCGATATCAAGAACAACGACTTCTCACTTACTGTTTCATTTACTGTAAGTGAAGGTTCATTACCATCAATCATTGCCAATGGTTTAGATATTACAGAGAATATTCTTCCAGATATAATGGGGTATCTCATAGGACCCGATGCATACGGCAAGGGTTGGCAGATTAAAAAAGAGGGTAATCCCATACACACTGTCCCTGCAATCCTTCCGGACTTACACAGCTCTGTTACATATAAACTTTTTAAACGGGGTTATGAACTGCTTCTGACTGTCAATAACAAACCTGTAATACGATACTGCGACCACTCATTTACAGCTTCTGATAAAAGTTTTTTTTATCTGTATCAGAGAAAAACAGGCAATATACTTATTCATTCCTGTGAGCTTTCTTTACTTCCTGCTGATATTGATACTCAATCATCATTCCGCGAAACCATCTTTGTATCATCAGGGAAAACAGCTCTCTTTCATCCAGTTCACAATAACGTATTCTATAAACCAGACAGCCAGCTTTACTGTTTTCTCTTTTACGATATAACCTCACTTAAGAATGTCATTGCCGGCCTTGAAAAATCAGTTCAGATAGTTGCGAGAGAGAGAGATAACTTCAGGAAACTTGCCACTCTTGATCATGCACAAGAATTGCAGTTCATTGGTAATTGTGATGTAATATCCAGAATTAGAAATGACATAAAAAAAGCGGCGCCTACATCTTTATCAATTTTAATCGAAGGTGAAACAGGTACCGGCAAAGAGGTGCTTGCAGACTATATTCACAGAAAAAGCGACAGACATAATGGACCATTTATTAAAGTTGACTGTTCGGCCATACCTGAATCTCTTCTTGAAAGCGAGTTGTTTGGTGTAGAGAAGGGAGCTTTTACCGGTGCATATGATTCAAGACCAGGAAAATTTGAGATAGCAAACGGCGGTACCCTTTTCCTGGATGAACTTTCCGGAATAAATCTGAACGTTCAGGCAAAACTTCTTGGTGTTCTGCAGGACTTTACCTTTACTCCTTTGGGAGGTAAAAAAGTAAAGAAAGTGAACTGCAGACTTATATGTGCCAGTAACCGCTCTTTAAAAGATATGGTCAATAACGGCCTTTTCCGCTCTGATCTTTACTTCAGGCTTAATTCAATAGGCTTCAAACTGCCACCGCTAAGAGAAAGAATTGAAGACTTACAGCTCCTATGTAACCATTTTCTCAGTTTAGCAAATAGTAAATTGGGACGAACGGTAAAAGGTTTCAATCCGGACGCTCTGAAAAAAATTACAACCTATTCATGGCCCGGAAATATCCGTGAATTGCAGCACACAATTGAAAAAGCTGTGCTTTTTGCAGAAGATGACCTTATTTATGCGAAAGATATCATATTAAATGACTTACATTCGAACGTCGTTATCAGAGACACAAGAATGCTTACGAAAGAGAAAATTACCGCTCTCCTGGAACGAAATAATTACATAATAGCCAGAGCAATAAAGGATTCAGGTATACCACGCGCCACTTTTTTCCGGAAAATGAAATTGTTTGGGATAAAGAGACTATAATCCGAATTCGCTTTTTCTGCGCTGAACTGATTTTTCGCTGACACCTGCTTTTTCTGCAGCCAATGATGTGTCGCCATTTGTTAATTCCAGGAGAGACTTGAAATAACTCTTCTCAAACAGATCACTTGCATCCTTGTAGTTCATTCCTGAAAGACTCGCTCCATCAAAACCGGATGGTTTGTAATCCTGAAATGATTCCGGAAGATCTGTAATTTCTATATAAGGCCCATCAGCCATTGCAACTGAGGCCTCGACAGCATTCTCCAATTCACGGACATTTCCCTTCCAGGGATAATCGGCAAAAGTACGAAACACCGCTGAAGAAAAACCTTCTATACTCCGTCCCAATTTAGATGTTGCTTTTTTTAGAAAGTAATCGGCCAGAACGGGAATATCCTCTCTGCGCTTACGAAGAGGGGGAAGAAGAATTCGAAGAACGTTAAGCCTGTAATAGAGATCTTCACGTATCTTTTTCTCTTCGACCATAGTTTCAAGTGATCGATTTGTTGCAGCAATGATTCTGGCATTAAAAGGGATTTCCTTGTTGCTACCGAGCCTCTTTACTTTGCCTTCCTGAAGAACGCGAAGAAGCTTTACCTGCGTAGCCGGCGTAGTCTCGCCTATTTCGTCAAGAAATACTGTTCCGCCGTTTGCCTCTTCAAATATACCGGCACGAGCTTTATCCGCACCTGTAAAAGCCCCCTTTTCATGGCCGAACAGTTCTGACTCCAGTAATGTTTCCGGAAGCGCGCCGCAGTTTACAGGAAGAAAGGGATGTTTGTTTCTTGAACTCAGCATATGAAGGCTCTTTGCAACAACCTCTTTACCTGTTCCGCTTTCGCCTGTAACCAAAACGAGAGCATCTGTTGCGGCAGCCTTTTTTATCTGTGAAAAGATCTTTATCATAGAAGGGGCATTGCCGATTAGCGGTATCGCAGGCGATACTTCGCTCTTAAGTCTTCTATTTTCTAGTTCCAGTGCAGTAAACTTTGTGCTGTTCAGGATTGCAGCTGCACAAATATTTGTAAGTCCCTGAAAAAATTTTAGATCCTCGTTTGTATATGGAGTACCGTCAATTTTATTTACTACTTCTGCTAAACCAAGAATTCTATCACCATATTTCAGAGGAACGCAGAGTACGCTCTTCGCATTACTGCCTTCCTCCTTCCAACGTGGATCTTTTGTTGCATCTTCAATCAGAACTGGAACACCTGCTCCGGCAGCCTGCGCCGCCCCGGCTCTCTTCTCAATTCGAAGTGCACCTTCAGCACCTGCGGCCATCCCAAGAGCAAACTCGCCCGTTTCGGTATCTATTAGATATATGGCCCCTTTTTCAGACGCCATAGAATCGGACAAAAGCTCCATTATCCTTTTGAGCAGTACGGACAGCTCAAGAGAGTCGTGAAGAATTGAACTTGCCGACAGTAGTTTTTCTAATCTGTTCTCTGAATCCATTGTAACCAAAAGATAATCTGCTGACAAGGGGGGTGTGTTAAAGTTTTTGAAACATCAAAGATCATTTAAATCATACCAAACGGTATCCCGATAATTTTGTCTGTATATTTTCTTACTACTATATCGTTATTTATTACAATACCTACCTTTGCCTTAAACTCATCCATGAAATCTGCGAGAGATTTAAGATCACGCGATGAAACGGTCTGACTGTATTTAATTTCAATAGGTACTAGACCGAACATGCCTTCGAGCACAAGATCAACTTCTGCGCCGTTTTGTGTTCTATAGTATGATGCATCTGCTGACACTCCGCGTCCGGCAAGTCCCCGTAAGATTTCTTCTATGACCATAGACTCCCAGGAAGCACCTTTTACTGGATGTGAATTCAATATGTCAATGTCAGGTATTTTGAGAAGATAATGTAAAAGACCTGTGTCCCGCAGATAGCCCTTAGGGTGGCGCACAAGTCTTTTGATGCTCTTCCTGTCAAATTGCGGTATAGTTCTCCACAAATATGACCCGTGAGCAATCTCAAAGTAGTCATGTGCAGTCGGTGCTGATACACCAAGCGACCTGGCCACATCAGAGTAATTTATGACCGAACCTGATACTCCTGCCAGCAGACGTATGAAGAGTCGAAATTTTTCACCATTTATTCCGGGGAATAATCGTCCAATATCTCTCTCAATGTATGTTTGAAAGTAGTTATCCATCCATGCACGATGAAACTCTCTATTTTCGGAAAGCCATGGTTCGGGAAATCCGCCTTTATACCAAAAAGAAAATATATCATTGATATTTGAGCATGGAGTGTTCGAACATTCAAAAAGTTTATCAATTGAAATTTGACTATTTGAAAATGCATCAAAAAATGAGCTATCAAGACGACTTTGTGTTTCTGCAAATGTTAACGGTGACATCTCAATTATGCCAACTCTTCCAGCTAATGATTCAGATATATTTTTCAATAGACTTGGTGAACTTGAGCCTGTAAAGATGAATCTACCTTTTGTGTTTCTATCATCATCAATGGCAACACGCAGGCTATTGAAAACACGAGGGAGTAATTGTGCTTCATCAATTGCAATTTTGTCAGGATAAGTTCTAAAGAATAAATCAGGATCTTCAGAAATCTGCAAATTATCGGATAATTTTTCAAGGTCGAAAATTTTCCAGTCTCCTTGTAAAGACTTCAATAATGTAGTTTTGCCGGACTGTCTTGCGCCAATGATTGAAATACAAGGAAACAAAGAAAGTTGTTCTTTTAGTAGCTTAGAGCATAATCTTTCCATACCAAGTAAAATAAAATCTTTGCTTTAAAATTGCAAGAAAATATATAAAGCACTTATTATCAATGCTTTATACCCAAACAACGAAATCCGTTATTGCAATATCTTGAATCAGGAGCAGCACCTTTTCGGGAAAAAGAGGTCATTTTTGTGGAATCGTTAACAAACGAACCGCCGCGGAAAACCCTTTGTGTGCAGAGAGTGTCGAAACAGTCGGAGCACCACTCCCATACATTTCCGCTCATGTCATAAAGAGCTGAGCTGTTTGGTTTTTTGCCTTTCACATCCTTTATCATCATGCCCGAATTCTCTTTAAACCAGGCATAATCGGGATTCATTGCTGCTCCCCAATAATAGTCGGTTGTAGTTCCGGCTCTAACTGCCTTTTCCCATTCACTTTCCTTCGGAAGCCGCTTCCCTTTCCAGGCGCAATAATCGGATGCCTGCTGCCAATCGACACAGGTTACAGGTACATTCGCTGCCTTGTATTCACTACTGATAATTTGACGAACCCACTCTTTTCCGTTAAAGCAGAATCCAAGACTGTCGTCATAGTGCGCGGGTGTACATTTACCAGCTGCTACACATTTGGAGTATTCGCTGTTTGTAACTTCAGTAGAATCTAATTGTCCCGCTAGAGAAATGGAAATCACGAACAATGCCAAAATTAAACAATTAATGTTCTGCAAAACTTTCATATACCATCAATTATAACTTCTATTCGTTCATTTCAAATACTAAAAAATGAAATGTTAACAGGCCTCAAAAATCTTCCAAATATTCTTCTTCAGTAATCATTCCTTGATTTGCAGATACACTAACGTAGTATGGTCTTTCTGGAGATTGTTCATTAATAGACAGTGTGAACCATTGAATCTTTTTGTTTTTATGAAGTTCTTCTGCCAATTTTCTTATTGTTTCACTCATGCTGTCGTTGCAGAACTTAAATGTTTCAATTAGAAAATCTTTGTCTTCATCTTTTAAGAATGAATATACAGGTGCCGGAATCATTTTGTCTATTGTATCAATTAAATAATCAGGTTGAATATCTGATTCCGACTCAATGGTAACAGTAAGTATACCTTCTTTGGGTCCATCTCCTACACCTAAAATAGATTGACATAGTATAGGTGCATCAACTTTTAATGAGGCAACTGTTTTTGATGGCACTGAAGGTGTTCGTGCTGAAATCGTGCATGGATAAACAACCCAGCCAAGCTCACCAGAAATAGGCGCACGTTTTTCAATAAAATGCTGGTATTCAAAATCAACCCTCACAAAATCTGCGTTAAGAGATTTCATATAGTCTGCAATATTGTCATGAAGTGTCTTTATTCCAACACAATCTCTGTGATTATGAAGAAGTCTGAGCATTATAGTATGCCAATCCATTTCATGCTCAAAGGGGATTCTTGCGGTAATTGAAACCGTTGCCGCTGTTTTTTTTTCTTTAGGCGAATGCTCTCCCTTTAAAAGAATAGGGAATGGTTTTCTATTTATGCTTACGAGTATAGTCTTTTTCATTATACTCTCTTTCTTTTTAAATAACTGTCGAAAAGTTGGTAAAGCGTTTCCGGCAAAGAAAACATTGATATTGCTGCTATTATGTTTGAATTTCCTTCTGTCACTATATTCAGATGAGTGCTTGTGTTTGCCCATGGTACAGGTTTAAGAGATAGACCTAGAAAAGTAAATTTCTTGAGTATCCTGAAAATTAAAGGGGTTAATGCAGAAGTATATTTACCACTAAAGACAATAGCTTGTGGCTCTCCCGAAACTGCAACTGCTTCTCCGCAGTGCCTAATAATCTGAGATTCATACAGTTCGAACGCTTGTGCTATAGCATGATCTGAATTCACCTGTTTGAATAGTTCATCAATTTCTGCGTCTATTCCGGTTAGACCTATAAAACCGCTATTTTTCTTAAGCACTTCGTCAATTTTAAAAAACGACTCTCCGGAAACGCGCATCAAGTGAAAAACAATGCCCGGATCCATATCCCCACAGGATGTTCTGCTCATAATGCCTTCTAGAGGTGTATATCCCATGCTTATTGTGCGCGGCTTTCCATTTCGTAATACACTGACTGTTGTCTGTTTATCCATTACAATAGAAAGTACTGTTGTCAAGTTTGGCATCTGCTGCGCGTTCCATGCATGATAAATTCCATGACAACCAAATCTACGTGGAGAGCCAGCAGATTGAAGTTGATTTGGCAATGCATAAATTCTTTCTTCCTCTGGAAGCTTAGTGAAAATAGATGTCTCGAACCAGGCATATAATGGAATTGATCCCAATTCTACAACTAGCAATTTTAACAACTGAAGTGTGATAGGGATATAAAATGGATACGAAGATATCAAGCTCTCATACTTAGTGATAAATTGGGAATCAACTATCAATGGCTTATCAAACAAATCTCCTCCGAAGCGAAGTCGGATACAAACGGCTTCAGATGTTTTCAACTTTTTAGCGATCTCTATAGAACATCTGCTGATATTTTCCAACGAAACAATATGTGTCTGTTTTGTTATTACCTGATTGTCTCCAACGTCAAAAGTATTTATTTCTACTTTTTTTAAATTTTGATCCAATATAGCAATCATTTTATATGTTCTCCATATGTTTCACGTGCAATTAGAATTTCTTCATCTGTGGGAACGATCAAAATTCTCGTTGAACTACCCTTAATGGAAATATCGGCAATTCCTTTCTCATAATTATCATTAAGCTTTGTGTCAAGTTCAATACCTAGCCAGCTTAAGTTGTCACATATTCTTCTTCGTACAAGCGGAACTCCTACTCCGAGAGTATCGGTAAAAATCAATATGTCTGCTTTCTCAAGAAGTAATGCAGCATAACCTACATACTTCTTAACACGGCGAGTATACATACTCAATGCCAGTTCTGCTCGCGGATCCGTAGTGTATGATTTAATAACATCACGAATATCCGAAGAAAGGCCATATATCCCCAGAACTCCGCTCTTTTTGTTAAGTAACACTTCAATTTCATCAGCATTAAGATTTTGCTGATACATTAGATAAAAAACCAGTCCGATATCGATATCACCACATCTGGTGTTCATAACCAGTCCTTCAAGGGGTGAAAAACCCAAAGATGTCATTATGGAATGGCCCTCTTTTACACTGCACACGCTTGAACCACCACTACCCAGATGACAACCAATAATTTTCTGATCTTTTAATTTACGACCAAGGAAACGACATGCTTCCGATACGACGTATTGGTATGATATGCCATGAAATCCATATCTGCGTAAACCATGGCGTTGAACCAACTGTTTGGGTAATGCATATATTCTTGCTTCTTCGGGAAGTTTAGAATGAAATGCTGTATCAAAAACAACATATTGTGGAATATCACTACGTTCATTCCGGCAGATTTCTATTAATGAAAAAGCTACTGGATTATGGATTGGTGCAAGCGACAATGTTTTCTCCAGTTTCATGAACGCTCTTTCGTCAACCCGTGTGGTACGGTCAAAGAAATGCCATGGGTGAACATATCTATGGCCAAAAGCATGTATGTCAAGATCAGCATCACTATCTGCATCCATTTTCAAGAGACCCAAAACCGCTTTGAATGCATCTGCATGAGTTTGCATATCCATCACAACTTTACTCTCATTCCCCCTGCAATTATGACGAATAAAAGGTTTTGCAGAAGTTTTGATTCCAACTCTCTCAGCTTCGCCTGAAACTAATTCAACTTCATCGGGCATACGTATGAGTTTGTACTTTAATGAAGAGCTTCCACAATTAAGCACAAGAACATTAACGCTTTTTTTTGCCATTTTAGATTTCATCTGTACACCACCCGAATGATTGAATTCCCACGCTTCTATGAACTAGCAATGCAATCCCCAGTGCCGCTCTCTCCCAGTCGCGTTGCTTTGTACTTGGGATTATAGTCTGCTCATTTCCGGCACCGAATCCAATTGTAGGTATTTTTTTTATTCCATTCAGATATGAACCTTCTGTAACAATTCTGCGCCAATATCCTAATGAAGATGAAAATCCATTTTCCTGTAATACTGCCAAATTTGACTGAACGAAAGGCGCATGACTTTCCATTAACCAAGGCTTGAACTCTTTTACTGCTCCTATTCTTCCCATACTTTCTTTTATGTTACTTTTGGCCAAAGTTGTTTTAACATCTATATTGCCCATTTCATTATAAACAGATGTTCCTATTGTCCGTGCCCGTTCAAGAATTGAGCTTGTTGTTTCTTCAGGAACAAAAACACGTTCAACAACGATACTAAACTGATTATTTTCTGCATCCTGAGGATTACTGTATTTTATATCCTTAATTCTTAATGTGGAATTTCCTAATGTATAATCTGATGGTAACCCTGAAGATGCCTTTTCCAGTGCATGAACCAGGGGAAATATGGAACCCAACATATTTAAACTACTGCTTGTACCCAAACCAGACAACTGACCCTTAACATTTATTTCATATTCCAGTCTGCCTTTATGCCCTAAATGCAATCTAAAATCTGTTGGTTCACTTAACAGAGCACCTTTAATTTTGCTATTACGCGGTTTGATGATTTCTTCGTAAAAATTTTCAATAGCATAAAGTCCAAAAACTGATCGTGATACAAAACAGACTATTAAATCCCCTTTAAGAGGCAAAAGGGCAGCCTTGAGTAATCCTGTACCATATAGTGCACTTGCTAAACCACCCTTGTATGAATTGAATGGTGGAACATCTGGTTTACTGTTTTCAACAATTACATCGTCATCTTCGATGTGAGACACAACAAGCATGTCTTCACCAGATTCGATACCTCGCATGATTCCATATAATGTACCTAATGAATCTTCAGCTATGGTGTCAAACCCCAGCATTTCCATTTCAAGAGCCACTATCTCTTTGTAGGTTACTATGGATTTGCAGTCAACCTTGACATTTTCCAACTGCTGGATAAAGCGCTGCATATTCTTGTGCTGGCCATCCAATTTCATATGCAATAAATCGAGCATAGCTCCTCCTTATGTTCACATATAGTGAACATTGTTTGTTATATGTTAACACAGAATACAAAAAAAATCCCATCAGAACGAGGGTGGAGTAACAACCCAGACGGCCTCTGTATCTCCTTTGTCAATATTTTTGAACTGATGCGGGGTACTCGAATTAAAATAGAGTGAATCTCCTTTACTTAAAACGTATGGAGTGTCGTTTAATTTTATTTCAAGAGTACCTTTTAGAACCAAGATGAATTCCTGACCAAAATGTTTATAGTAAGATTTACCGGAATCAGCTCCTTTGTCAAGCCTAAAAAGAAGTGGTTCCATTTGTTTATTTTGGTTTGGTGAAGTTAGAAGAGTTACTCTAACGCCTTCGCTCATAAGCGTGCCTTCCTTCATTGCAGCAGAAAGCATTAATGGCGATGATTCGCCTGGGGATTCTTCACCTAACAGGAAACCAATAGTAGTATCAAGCTCGTTTGAAATTTCTTTTAGTGTAGATAATGATGGCGAAGACTTACCTGTTTCAATCTGAGATAGAAAGCTTGGTGTTATTTTTAACCGTTTTGCAAGATCACGAAGAGATAGTTTTTTTAGGCTTCTCAGTCTCTTGATGTTTATCCCTACAATCTTCATCGGCTCTCCTTGTATGGTAGTAATATATTCATAAAGCGCAATAAAAACAAGCCAAAGTTAACATATTTGGCATTTTGTTCACTTACAGTTAACATTTTATCGCGTTGCCAAGCAAAATCCAAGACTGTAGAGGTCTTTTTTGTGGAATCGCAAAGCACGGAACAGTATCGAATGCTATCTACTCATGAGCGCCTTGACGGTCAGGATACTGTTGTTAGTGGTCAAGCGATACACATAGAGTCCGGCTGACACTCTTTGTCCATTTGTGTTTTCACCGCGCCAGAAGAAAGTGTGAACACCCTTATTCAATCTGCTGCTGTTTAATTCACGAACCAATCTTCCGGATACATCATAAACAGCCAAATGAACATCAGATGCTGAAGGAAGCACAACACGGATATTGCTTATTGGTGTAAAAGGGTTCGGTGAAGCCGATAGTGACAGAGGATCTGCCGTTACGACTCTTTCAGAAGTAGTAGGATGTAAAGTCAATCCTGGCATGTTATCCAACGCATAATCCATTTTAACGCGAAGCATACGCGCATTGACAAAATCGTTGACATAGATATAGTCTTCTGAAGTTGCAATGCCTGTTGGAAATCCTAAAGGTATTGAAGGCCCTGCGACTCCTCCACCAAGGTCGCCGCGTGAATCAACATTCCCGTACCCGCCGAATGAAAGAATGGTGTTGCCAGCATTATCTGCAATGGCTATGCTCTGAACAGCGCCGTCCGGTACATATAAACGGCCATATGGATCAACATCAAACCTTGGACTTCTGCAGATACATACTGACCCGCCTGTTCCGGCAAATGTACCATAGTGCTGCGGATACACTTTTGCTGCACCTGTAGCAGAAGTGCTGCTAACTGTTCCAGTTGCTCCCGGTGCGTATTTGACAATTGATCCGCTGCGATTTGTGTAGAACCAATCTGATGAATAACAGCCGTTTGTCAACCAGTCTGCCGGACGCAAACTTGTGCCTATATAAACATTCCCAGATGGATCGAATTTCAGCCCACCGCAGTGTCCCCCCAAACCCTTCACTATTGCAGCAGGAGGAGTGCCACCGGAAAAACCGGTATCGGGACATGTAAAGACAGCATTATCATCTCCGCTGGTGTAATTTGCATCGGTAATATAACCGAGCTGCCCCTGCCAACCTGCTGCAAAGCCTTTATCTTTAAGCCCAGTTCCCCACTCATCTTTAAGAAGTGTTGTAGCAGAATTAGATCCGGTATTGCCATATGGCACTGCTGCATAGATAGAACCTATCCTGTAACGCTGAACTGCTCCTACAGTATTATCTCCTCCGCCTGTGTATCGACCATATATCATGCTGTTAGGTCCAATAGCCATATCCGCAAGTTTCAACGGCGCACCAGTTGTTGAACATCTTGCGAAAAATGGATTATCCCAGTTACGTATTGAGTGTACTGCACCCCAGCTATCAAGAAGAAAAGCCGTTTCACTCTTTCTGTCAACTGCAATATTATTAAAAACATAAGGGACACTGCTTGTTTTAGACAGGTCATTTACTAATAAGAAAGATGTACCGTTATCACTATACTGACGTAGTCCAAAACCCTTATATGCGCACCATATCAATGTTGTATTTCCATTTTCAGACAATACCATAGATGGACTGCCGGTATAAGTACTGATTGAAGTGGTAAGCTGAGTTGTCGCAACAGAAGGACCAGGTGTTTCCCAACCGGTAAATTTTACAAGAGACATTGCAGATGCGCTGCGGGTAATGACATAAATAACACCGGTACGTTTACTTATCGCTATGTAATCCGGATTTACACAAGGAATAGAAGCAATAAGGGTTGGTGTAGAGTTGGTATCGTATACTCCTATACGTTTATTTACACGATCACATACAAACACATGCCCTTTTCCATCAACTGCAACACCGTGAATTGCAGCTACTGCATTAG
>JAEUSG010000302.1 GCA_016788315.1 Fibrobacterota bacterium
CAAGACCTGCCACAGCAATCATAACCACCCCTAGCATAACCATAAGATGAAATGTTGTGAATACGATGTTTACCGGCGGCCAATCTTCTTTGGGGTATTCTTCCAGCCCCTTTACCTCAGAGAATGGATCGCCTGATTCCAACAGACTTAGCGCATAGGGAATTCCAATTGCAAAATGAATCGTTTCATTCTTTTCGTCAGGTATTCCAAATGAGTAGAGTGTTGCTCCTTTCGTTGTTTTAAACATTCCCTCATAAGCGGCATTCTTTTCTGGGTTATATTCCAGTACGTTCATTATTTGAAAATGGCCCCACATCGGCTGGGCTAAGGCTGTTATCAGGGCTATCGGAAGCGATAATTTAAGCAGCAATGTAGAAAGTAAAGTAAATTTCCTTTTTAAAGTATAATAGGCAGCTATTGCGGCAATTACAAATGCACCTGTAAGCCACGCGGCAGTAATAACATGTGCAAATCTTATTAATGTTGAATGGTTAATAATGGCATCCTTCAGACTGGTAACAACCATCTCACCATTTACAATCTGAAAACCAGCAGGTGTCTGCATCCATGAATTTGCCGCTACAATCAAAAAGGCTGAAAGATGTGAGCCGAAAAAGACAAAGAAGGCGGACAATAGATAAATAAACGGAGAAACTTTCTTTCTGCCGAAAATAAGAATTCCAAGGAAAGCTGATTCCAATGCAAAAGCAGTTATGGACTCAATTGTTATAACCGTTCCAAAAATGGCACCGGCAAAGGCCGAATAACGGGACCAGTTTGCTCCAATGGCAAAAGGCATCAAAAGCCCTGTAGCAACACCAACTGTAAAAATCAGACTTAGAATCTTTACAAGAAAATCTGAGGCGATCCGATATTGCTCTTCACGCTTTTTGTAATAAATCGATTCTGTTATCAGGATAAATAGAGTAAGCCCGAGAGTAGTAACTGGAAACAGATAATGAAATCCGATTGATATTCCAAACTGAATTCTTGCAAGCAGCAATGCATCCATATTTTGTACCTTTCAAAATGAAACCGCTTTTTATAAGATACATTCCACCAGGGCAAAAATTACAATACCTGTGGAGGCAATAGTACAAACCCTCATTGTGTGAGAATAATCGGCTTTTACAGAACCGGTCAAAACTTTGCCGAACCATAAGCCGGTATACAATGCTGCCGGTAGATTTATTACTGTGAATAATAAAGCCGACTGGATATTGTAGTATTTCCAAAAGAAATAAAAATAGATAGATATCGAGAGGGTCATAAAAACTGCTGCAATAACAAATGTATATTTAACCCCTAATAAAAGGCTGATTGTTGTATCTCCCCTTTTTCTATCCTCCTCATGCTGATATACCTGCGTTATTGGAAACATTCCTAGAACAAAGAGACCGGCAGCCAATGCCGGCAGCATAATTTTCGTCGTAATAAGTACTGATAATTCACAGCCGGAAACAGCCTGAGCAACCATTAGAAAAGTAAAAGTTCCCTGACCGGCGCCAGTATATATCCACCCAAGCCAGGGGTATTTTTTTATCCTTATTGATGGAATGCTATATACCTTCGAAGCCATTCCGTAAATAAAACAACCTAAAGCAAATTGCCAGCTTACCGTGAATGCAATTAAAACTGCAATTGCATCAAGGAGCAGAGTAAGCCACAGAAGATCAGGTGTAACCTGAGGAGGTGTTCGCAAAGTGCCGATACTACCTTCATCCCGATCATAATAAGTGTTAAATCCATTCGAAGCAGTGTAAACCAGGAAATGAAGGACAAAAAAGACGATAACACTATTAACAATGCTAACCGTTTCTACAGAAAAAAGGGCTAACAGAAATATCGGCACTAGAAAGTAGGAAAAGGGAAGTCGCAGGTGCAGTAAACTTGATTTAGTAAGTGTCATTCATGTGCTCTGTAACAAGAAACTACTTTTCACAGAAATGGCAGTCAATGATTTATCTTTTAGAATCAATGTTTAAAAAACAACTTTCATCCAATAATGCCATGACCGTGTCACAAGCGGCTAAGGCAATTGCTCAACAGATGCTGTCTGAATACGAACCTGCATTGAAATCAGCATACGCCAAATTCAAATCAAATCCAAAAAATGATAATGGCTGTATTGCAAAAACTGCAATAGTATCTGCTCTTGTAGAGTTGAATTCCAAAGATTTTGGATGGTTCAACACGGAGATTAATTACACTCAACTGGAACCGGTATATGGTGGTTCAAGGGATGCAGCTATAGACATCCGCGTCAAATGTATTGAAGCCCTTACAGCCTACCCGTGGTTTCAAGCGGCACATTCTTTGGTTATGAGAATAGGCGATAGCGAACATGTGGTTCGCATGGCAGCCATAAAGGCAATCTCCGCCTATAATGGCAAAGAGCCGGAATATGTCATTCTGACTAAAACTGTGAGTGGCGATCCAAATTCAGAAGTTATTGGAGAATGTTTCCGGGCACTCAACAGCATTGAAGCTGAATGCAGAATTGAACTTTTTGCTAAACATCTGGAAGATGAAAATGAAGACATTCGACTTGAAGCCGCTTTTGCCTTAGGAGAATCAAGGCTGCCTGAAGCCTTTAAAATTCTGATTGAAGCATGGGACAATAATATCCTGCCTTCTCATAGAGACATCATACTCACCGGAATTGCCGCTCATAAAAGCCGGGAGGCCAAAGAGTTTCTTGAAGAACTTAAAGATAACCCCACTTATAAGGCAAAAGCGGAACAGGCATTAGGACGTATTCTACTAACCTTATTATTGCTAATATCAACTATCGCTTATTCGGTTCCTACTAAAGTGGCCTGTATCGGTAACAGCATTACTGAAGGGAATTATCTATGGGGTTCTGAACCAACCTATCCGGAACGGCTGCAGACTATTCTGGGTAATTCCTATGAAGTGCGTAATTATGGTGTTTCAGGAACTACGCTGCTTCGAAACGGCAACTACCCATATGTAAATTTTGGTCCATTGGGTGATGCATTAGCTCATAACCCTGACATAGTGACAATAAAACTCGGGACAAATGACAGCAGAGCAGACAACTGGACCTCACTCAAAGGTGAATTTCTGAAGGATTATTTATGGATGATAGACACCTTTGCATCACTCGCGTCAAAGCCAAAGATATATGCTGTTCTTCCTGTTCCAGCCTTTCCACCAAGCTGCTGCGGTCTTGACGGAGAGACAATTGCGTCAGAAATAATCCCGCTTATCAGAGAGGCTGCTCGCCAGCGCAATCTAACGGTAATAGACTGCCACACCCCTCTTTTACCGTTCAGCAGCTATTTTCCAGACGGTGTCCACCCAACTGCGCCGGGACTCGACTCAATTGCTGCGGTAATATCAAGAACCATTAAGCTGACTGGTGCTTCTGAGACCACCACACAGTCACACGCACAAAGGATATCTGCAAAAATCGTCAACGGGAAAATCGTTATAGATGCACCTGGCAGAAATGTTGTGAAGTACCATCTTTACAACTGCCGCGGTCTGTTCTTAAAGTCAACCAAAATACCTAACGGAGTTTACTTTCTATCAATAGAACTGACAGGGAATGAGCATCACTTTCTGAAGATTCTAAAGCTCAATTAAAGTGTTTAGACTTTAACATCGACAGGCTGATATTCTTTGTAAACATTTTTAGGATCTGAATAGAATTTGTCCATATCTTCTTTAATACGCTGAAGGGCATCCAGATCATATCCCCGACCTTCTGCAAGTTGTGAGGAATAAGTTACAGGTAACTCATCTGCAGGACTCTTTGAGGTATCTGTCTCATTAGTTTTAGCTGGAATTTCTGCAACATCTTCATCCGAGGCAGAAACATCATCAGTTTCACTAGCTTTCATCTTATCAGTATAGGCAGCCATTGTTATAGGGGTTATTGCCCTAAAATCATAAATCTTGTACAAAAGCGCGGATGATATCCCCCCGTCATAAGTATCCAGTCCCCCAAGAAGGCTTTTGCTAAGCTGACCCCGCAGACTGATGTTTGTGAATTCGGGATTGTACTTACCTGAGGTGTCCGGAAATCCCATCGAACTTATTGATATTGCCATAGTTAACCCCCATATTCCGTAGTGGATATATCGGCATGGCAAAGTAAAAGCTGAAGTACTTTATCACCTTTTACGTATAAAACTAGAATAATTTGTTAAAAACATCTTTCAGCATACCGCCCACAGCGCGGGTTACAAGCGAAAGATTTACCTTAACATTCAAATGCGGGAATGGCCCTTCTAAAGAGGCTGGAATTACATATTCTCCCTGTCCATTTTTAGGCAGGGCCTTGGTTGTTACATAGGGTATATCTCTTACCATATTATCATCAAGGAAAAGGGTCAAATTGCTTTGAAACATGCCTGCATATGACATGTAGCCAGTCATATCAACTTTAATTCCGTTGCCGTTTCCACGAAGCTTTTCCACTTCCAACTGTCTGTTCTTAAAAGCCAAATTAATATCGACGTTATTTAAAGTTATTGTCCTGATGGCTGGTAATAGCCATTCAATATGGGCCTCGTTCTGGAAAGAAAATCCCTTAACCACCATGTTTTCAACCTTCAGATTGCCACTTCCATAGCGACTGCGCTTTGACTTACCATTAATGTTTAACTCACCGTTGAGTTTTCCTCCAATTGTTCCCTGTATCAGTTTCAACTTTGACAATTCAACTTCATTAACACTGATTTTGATGCTCTCAAGTTTTGCATTTTCGGCATTTGCCTTAACTGCAAAGGCTCCGTTTAACATGCGACCTTTTATTTCAGCTGAAATGGTCCCATTTTTTACATTACCATTGAACGTTCCTTTTGCCTTTTCTAGTATAGTGTTTCCGCCGAAAACCAATTTCATACTGCTAAGAGACCCTTCAACCACTCCTTCCGGTGTGCGTTCAATATTCATGTCGTCAAATCGGCTGATCAGGCTGCCTGGAAATCCACCGTCAACCTTTACAAATGCATTTTCCACTTTCAGATTGGCAACGGGGACAGCTAATGATGCCGGCACAACAGATATTGCTGTTAGAACAGTTTCCAGAGATGCTGTTTGTCCAAAGGTGCGGATTTCCAAAGTTGGTTCAGATATTAAAATTTGTTCCGGCACTATTTTCCGTTTTATGAGTGGCAATAGTTCAACTTTTACAGCAATTTTTTTTACTGCTACAGATGTTTCCACTCCATATAAATCAGGTCTTCCATTTACATTCTTAAGTACAAGACCATTTAATAAACTGACCCTGACAGATTTAATTTGCCACTTTCCAGGTACCATTTTCTTTAATTCCGTAACAGCCATTTTATTCGCCCATTTGAACGGCAACGGAACAGAGATTGTGCAGGCGGCAAGAATTACTATTGAAATGAGAAGTAACGGGATAATTTTGATAGTAGACTTTTTCTTTTTCATAAATTCCAGAAAAGATAATTGCGTACAGCTTCAAAAAACTGAGAAAAATCAACACTTCTTAAGGCTGCAGTTCTATATTGAACAGAATTAGGTTTGGCTCGCAGATAACGGACAGCCATCTGTTTTAACATGCCAAGTGCAGCCCCTTCAGGAAAATCATCCTCTTTCATGATTACATGAAAGCGCTCAAACAGCTTGTAGCGTTCTTCCGGCGATGGCTCATTAAAAACTGCACCATCAATGTGTGCTTTCAGCCTGCTGAATATCCACGGGTCTTTAAGCATTCCTCGGCCGATCATTATTCCGTCAACTCCTGAGGGAGCAAACCGTTTATCAAGCGAATGAGTGTCTACAACATCACCATTGCCGACAACCGGAATTTTTAGTCTCTGTTTTGCTTCGCGAATAAGATCCCAGTTCGCCTCGCCCGTGAAGGCCTGATTTCTTGTGCGGCCATGTATTGTGATGAGATCAGCACCATTATCTTCAATAATCTTGGTTACTTCGAATACATTTATTGAACCTTCATCCCAGCCGACACGTATTTTAACTGCAACGGGAACTGAAACAGCAGCCTTTACGCTTTTTACAATTTCGCCGATTAACTGCGGCCTCTTAAGAAGATCGGCTCCGCCGCCCTTTTTTACAACCTTCTGGGCAGGACATCCTGCATTTATGTCAACAACATCTGCACCATATTCAACCGCTATCTTTGCCGACTCAGCCATGTTAACTGGATCCATACCGAAAAGCTGAATAGCAAAAGGTGTTTCACAGTCAACATTTGACTTTTCGATAAGCCTGAGAGTGGGTTTATTACGGCGCACCAATCCCTCAATGCTTGCAAATTCCGTATAGTAAAGTCCACATGCACCTGGATTCAGTTCATGGATAAGTCTCCTGAGAGACTTTGTTGTTACTCCCGCCATCGGCGCAGATATCAATGGAGGATCAATGGTCAGCTGACCTAAACGAATTGATTTCATTTAAGGATTACAATTTCAATCAGCGTCGTTTTAATATGAGATCTGCTAAATCTGCTGAATTTTTGAAAATCTGATCTATTTCATTCAGCGGAATTCCGCAGCCGGCCATAATGTCCCGCGCAAGCTTTTCCGAGGTGAAATCATTATGGGAATGAGCATCGTTATTGTAAACCAGTGTATTTCCGCATCTCTTTGCTACATTGTAAACATGACCGTTAGTGTAGCAGTGCCCCTTCTTAGAGGTGATTTCGAGTCTTACCCCTTTGCTTGCAGCAAGTTTGGCGTCTTCATCTGAAATAAGTCCAGGATGACAAAGAATATCAACACCGGCCTCAATAGCAGCCTTGTTTGTGCCTGGTATCACAGGCTCAACAACAGTTTCACCATGAACATTAACGATATCCGCACCAAGCTCGCGCGCCCTTTTTACAAGCGCCTGTATGGTGGCAGGATGAACATGGGTCAACTCAACTCCGCAGATCACCTTAGTTGTACTGTGTTTGTTATGCTCATCTGCAAAACGGCGAATAGCAGGAACAAATATTTCGACAGTAGAAGCATCTGCATGGTCAGTAATGCCGACAACGGTATAGCCCTGAACCTCCGCCTGTCTTAAATGTTCAGCAGGATTGAGAAGGCCATCCGAAAACTGTGTGTGCGTATGAAGATCAATCATGATTATTCCTTAATATGTGAGATTACCGGACAAAAATAGTATTTGTCAGACCGGTACGGGAAGGTCTAGATAGATTACTTCAAGCCCGAATTCAGCTGAAATCCACTCTCCCAGCGCCTTTATCCCAAATCGTTCGGTGGCATAATGGCCGGCGGCAAAAAAATGGAGCCCCTCTTCCTCGGAAAAACGGACCACACTCTCACACACCTCGCCGGTTACGTAGGCATCAACCCCTCTAACAGCTGCTTCATTCGCGCAATCAGAGGCACCACCTGAGACAATGGCTACTGTCGATATTTCACTCTTACCATCGCCATAACGGTCCACCTTACCGCCGCATACCGCTTCTAATAACTGTGTGAATTTCTCAACAGATAAAGGGGCAGACAATTTTCCCTGCCATCCTAAATCCGTTCCCTTGTAGTCGCCGAATGTTTTCAATTCTTCAAGCCCCAGTGCTTTCGCTATCAGGATATTGTTGCCAAGTTCCTTATGCCGATCAAGCGGCAGATGATAGGCTGCCAACGTTATATCATTGTCAAGAAGTGCTTTTACCCGTTTCTTGTAGCTGCCTCTTATGATGCCGGAATAACTGTTCCAGATAAGTCCGTGATGAACGATTACAAGATCAGCCTTCTGTTTTGCAGCTTCAAGAAAAAGTTTCTCAGAAGCTGAAACTGAAATGATAATACGCTTTACCTCATCACGCCCTTCAACCTGCATTCCGTTTGGGCAGTAATCTTTTAAACGCCCGGCATCAAGCTTGGCATTAATGGCTTCTATAAGTGTGTCTCTGTTCATTTCTTATTACCGTACTTTTTTGCTATAAGTTTATCAACGTCTTCTACAGTCCGGTACATTTCCCGATGATAATCGCCACCAGAGGCCATCTCACATTCGTCTGCAGGGTGCTCCCTGCAAATAGGCATTCTGGTTTCGTAAATTTTACAACGATTATTCTTGTCAAGCTGTTCGCAATCAGTTTCAAATTCGATTAGCCAATCGCCGTCGTGATCCAGGTAGACGCAGATATTTTTATGAGCCACAAGCCAGCGGATCTGCTCCCAGTCAGCTCTTGAGTTTGGACGATCCCATTCGACTGCCACAGTTTTGCAGCAGCCAGCATTACATTTCATACAGAGATTTGTTGGTTCCAGTTTTTTCTTTTTCATAGGCATGAAAGATAATAAATGTCAGGAACGGTTGCCTCGGTACATTATGCGGTGGCTTCATCTCGTAGCACATATAGCGGCAATCGTTCCATCAGCAACAGCAACGGTAATCTGCCTTATGGGCTTTTCCGCAACATCGCCAACGGCAAAAACGTCTGGAATTGAGGTTCGCATCTCTTTATCAATCTTTATATAACCCCACTCATCAGTTTCGAGAGTACCATTGAAATCTGCAGTATTGGGATTCATACCGACAAACACAAAAATACCGTCAGCAGTAAATTTACTTTTATCACCATTTGCACCATTCTCAAAAAGAACGGACATCTTTCCATCACTCTCTTTTGATATCTCCAGAGGTTTATGTTTTGGTACGAGAGTAATATTCGGGGTCTTTGCCGCCAACTCCTGTATTTCAGCTTTTGCACGCGGCTTATCAGCTCTATAAAAAATGGATAGTTTAGATGCAAACTTAGCGATGAAAAGCGATTCCTCAATAGCTGTATCGCCGCCGCCAATGACAATAACCTCTTTGCCGTCGAAATATTTTGCATCGCATGTTCCGCAATAGGATATGCCCTTCCCGCGATACTCCTTTTCACCTGGAATACCAAGCGGTCTTGGAGAAGCGCCTGTTGCAATGATGATTTTCTTAGCCTTCACAGTTTCAAATTCATCAGCGACTACAGCTTTCGCCTTTAAGTCAACAGAGGTGATATCAACTGCAGATTTAAAAAAGACACCTGCCTTCGCCGCCTGCTCACTCATGTAGTGCGCAAGCATGTAGCCAGGCACAGGATCAATAAACCCGGGATAATTTGAGACCTGATGTGTAATAGATATCTGTCCGCCGGGAAGAGCTTTGTCAACAATAACAGTTTTTGCTTTGGCTTGAGCAGCGTATATCGCAGCAGCGAGGCCAGCGGGACCACCACCCAAAATCATAACATCATATTCACTTTTACTGCTTTTCATAGTGCTTCGGATAGCTTTTGCGCGTTCTTCTCCAATCATCTCATCAAGATTTTTGGTGATCTCTTTACGTTTTATAGCACCTGAAAGAAAGTCGCCGACTCTATTTCCGTTTTTGTAAAAAAGCAGTGTGGGAGAGGATTTTATACCAAGCGAAAGAGCTAAATCACGATTTTCCTGACGGAATATTTTTATGAATTTTACATCTCTGCCATATACTTCACTCAAGGGTTCAAACTTCGCAGCCAACGCTTCACACGGAGGACATTCTGTTGAATAAAAGTCAACAGCAACCAAACCGCCATTCAGAACTTCACTTTCCCATTCTGAACCTTTGATATA
>JAEUSG010000341.1 GCA_016788315.1 Fibrobacterota bacterium
TATCGGTGGCCGGATTGATCGTCGGGAATGAACCCCATATCATCAACAATGTGCTGTTCGGCTATTTTATAGGCGAGTTCATGGTCGCTAGTCGGATGTTTTAATGCGCAAAAATCCATAAAAATGGTATCCAACGCTTCACGATGGTGGCGATATTTGCGATGTTTATGTAGGGCTATTCCTTTATTCGCTAATTCATCCAACCAATCATGAACCCATTCATATTCGGTAGCCAATGCTATATCACCAAAAAATTCTGCTGTTTGAAGCAAATGTTCAGATTTGTGCATAAATTTCCTTTCATAAATTAACTAAAACCATCTTAAATAACAATCAGCACTCAAATAAGGGCAAAACTTGCAATTAAGCGTTTAAATAGCTATGTTTGATTATCACTGTTATGGAATATTTATGAATTATCTACAGTCGTATGAAGTAGCTGCAAAGCGTGGTAAGCCAAGGCTAAATGTTGCATGTGTGTGTGCTGACGCTGAAATAGATCATGTAATGGATAATATTATACGATTTGCTTTGGGTGGTGTTTATAAAATTCATAGTATTAACATAAAGTCTGAACAGGAGCTTTTACGAATTCATGAATGCTTGCACTTTGACTGTATTTTTATCCTTTTAAATAATTACCATTTACTTGATTCTGAGAATAATCCGGCAAGCTCTGCTCATAATATTATTTCATGGATTCAAACAGAAGATCCAACCTTTATTGTAGCGCTTACTGGTTCGTCGGATAGATCAGAGATTAGAAAAGCAATTGATAGTGGTGCCAAATATGCATTCCCAATTCCAAGTGGATTACACTTAGTGGAAAAGCTACTTAAATTTTACTTTATAAAAATAGTAAATCCTGAAGCGGCAATTAAGGCAAGCCCGATTGAAAAATATGAAAATACTATTCCTTCTACTGTTTTAGAGCATGATGAAGTTGACTTGGTAATGAGGGCTTTGAATGGTTCTTTTTAACTGCCTTTAATATCAATCCGTTCAACTTCCGAAACTGCCCTAATCATTACCGAACCTCGCAAAGTATATTTGGGACTGTCACTATTACCGTGTAAAATAATTTCAGGCTTTGTTCTTAAAATATATCGGTCAACTTCATCGCCTTCCAGAGGCTTATGAGTAACAATAAAACAGTCAGTTTTAGGAAAATCCTTGAGAATACCTGTATTGTCCTTTAGCGCATCACTAGAAAGCCCACCAAAAATTACACCTTTATAATCAACTGTTTTTAAGTGGACATTAATAATCTCATCTGGTAGAGATAGATCGCTATGTGCAGGATTATATACACCTAAAACTATCGAAGGATTGTACTGCTTAATTGTGTTTTTGATAAAAATAGGAGAGTTTGGTCCACAAAAAACTAATGCATCACATGAATATGTTGGATATGTTTTATTAAGAGCTACATTTGTACCAACAATAACAAGT
>JAEUSG010000346.1 GCA_016788315.1 Fibrobacterota bacterium
ATTCCATGCTGCGGGCCGAAAAGGGCTGAAAGCTTAACCTGTTTAGTATCTAAAAACCGCTCTGAGGCGTGAATGAATGTTGAATCAATCGAAGCTGGATGGCAGACTAAACCTGCTCTTGCCCCTTTCAAATTTTTAGGCCACGCTTTTTCAATTTGATCAAGACCAATTGTAACTTTTTTCATAATACTCCAAATATAAAAGATTGACAGAGCTAATGGCGCTGCTGTCTGAATTTTCTTGGACTGATACCGTAACGCTGCTTGAAAGCGGTACTGAAGGCGTACACATTCTCAAAACCTGATGTAGATGCAATTTCCCCAATGCGCAAATCTGTAGAGGTAAGAAGACTCCGGGCCTTTTCGAATCTTAACATTGCCAATACCGTTCCCAAACTTCTTCCCATCTCAGAACGGAATCTGGCACGTAGCCTGCTCTCAGAAAGAGCGAAATGATGTGCTGCATCAGCAATACGCACCCCTCTTCCTACATTCTGATAGAGCCATCTCTGCACCTTTGCCGATAACGATTCAGATAGTCTGCTCCTCGACTCAACCCTTGTACTTTCGCGAACACTTTTGAGAGCCTCTGCAAGCATACTTGACAACGCAAGTACTGTCCGATCACAATTTGGAACACCTTCTTCGGAATGAGCAGTAATTTCATCAGCATACAGCTTCATAAACGAATGCGAAAGAGTGACGAAATAGTCAGTCAGGGCAAATGGTCGACCTTTCATATGTTCAAATGGGATTATGTCGTTTGTTTCAAATCCAATAAAGAGCCAGAGTCGCTTACCCTCTCCGGGAACAAAATGGTGGTACTGGAATGGAAATACCAGAACCCCCTCACCTTCCCGAAGATTATAAACCCTATGATCTATTACAGCATCGCATGCACCATGCAGATTGATCAACATTATAAAGCGATGATGAAATGAGTCCACTTTTGAAATGGTATCCTCCGTATGCAGCCATGAGACGATATTAACAGGCGGAGGGAACGACAGAATCGGAGTCCCTCTGTAATAGTTAGAGGGTCTACCCATTGAATGAAGCTTATGCCCTTCTGGAGGGACGAATGATGGTACAGACACTTTATTTAAATATATA
>JAEUSG010000350.1 GCA_016788315.1 Fibrobacterota bacterium
TTAATGATGTCATGAATAAAGAGTATCAGCCGCCAACCGAAGATGAAATTGAAGCCTTTAAAGCACCAATCATGGGCAGCTCAGTTCTCGTTACAACCCGCCGAAGCAGAGGCAGAGATATCGCAGCCGCATGCGGACAGCTCGCTACTGAATAACCTATTTTTCCAAACTTCTTAACGGCTCGTTCGGTACACATTTTTTAAACCTTGAACCAATTAGTACACCGACAACAAATATCACTCTAATATTTATCGAAATTACTCATTTATTAATGGCACTTTTATTGCTAAATTTCTTAACAAGAAAACTTTAACTGGAGCCAATCATGTTTATATCCCAAAAGACGTTACGCTTTTTATTACTCTCTTTGCTCTTTCCTGTTTTTTCAGCAGCACAGCCAAACTTCAACGACATTACAACGCTTTTAAATGACAGCCTAGACAAAGCCTTCAATGGAAAAGTCTGCGTCATGGTCATGCACGGCGACTCTCTGGTATACAATCAAGGTTTGGGCGGATATGACAGCAATTCAACAGGGGGAGTGGCTTCTGCAACCAAAACATTCTCTGGTCTGCTTATGCTCAAACTCGCAAACCTAGGGCTTTTAAATCTCGACGACTCAATCGGCAAATTCATACCCTATGCCACACAAAAGGGAAAAGGAGCAGGCACACTCCGTCAGAATTTCAGCCACACTGGAGGTTGGAGCGGTACCGGTGGCGACGAATTTTTAAACAGCCGTACACTTACGCTTGAACAATCAGTCGACAGCATCATAACTTATGATTCCCTCATTTACACACCGGGAAGAGCCTTCAAATATACTGGCGTGGCTATGCAGGTAGCAGGCCGCTGCGCAGAAGTAGCGGCAAAGCGCAATTGGAATGAGCTATTTAACGACTATATTAAGACACCTCTGAATCTCAGTAAAACTGCCTTTTCTTCGACAACCAATCCACGCATTGCCGGAGGCATTAACAGCTGCGCCGCAGACCTTCTGAAAATAGCCCGACTAATTCGAGCCAACGGACGTGTTGGGAACACACAGGTTATCGACAGTATAGTCATGCAGGAACTCTGGAAAGACCAGACCAACGGTGTTATCCAACTCGGCACCCCATATCCCTTTTCACCAGTTTACAACAACCCGTACAATGCAGATACAATACGCTACGGCATAGGCACTTGGCTTGACATATATAATCCAGTCCAGAAATACCAGGAGCAGATAAGCGGCGCAGGCGCATTTGGTACCGAAATCTGGGTCAACCGCTGTAATAACACATGTGGTGCGCTTTTTACAATGTCGCTGTACGCCAAAGCAGAGAAAACCATCTTTCATATGCTTGATATGGTTAACGCAATTTATCCCAACCAGTGTTATACAGGATCCACTTCGATTGATGCTGGTGCAGATGAGACTACTTCTGATAATGTTAATTTTTCTAACAGTCCAAACCCATTTAATCCTGAAACAAAATTAAGCTTTGTTTTGAATAAAGAGACTTCATATCGGCTGGATATTTACAATCTCAAAGGGATGAAGATTGCTTGCTTTTCAGGTACTGCTAAAAAAGGAACAAACCAAATCAAATGGAGTACGGAGAATCTTCCGGCTACTCTTTATTTGGCGAACTTATCCACTCCAATCAGCAGGTATTCGCGTCTGCTTTCTTTGGTGCGATAAACATCGACAAAGACCAAGGAACTACATTTTAAAGTTTACAGTAGGTGAAACATACTTTCCAGTCAGCGGGCCAAAAGCATAAATGCCACCGACAACAAACGGTCCTCTGTCGATATTAATCTGTTCAGGATCTGCATCGCTGAAGTAGCCCTGCCAATGAAGCATTCTACGCAGCATAAAACATCTTACATCTTCGTAAATTGGATCACGCTCTGTATTCTCAGGTTTTAGGGGATTCCATGAATAAGCTGCTCCGCCGTAAAGACCGATCATTTGTCCGGCAAGATCATTAGACTCCCACATGCAGTTTGTTATACCAAGTACGTTGGGATATTTTAACCCTTCCCGTGCCCAGATCCTTGTAGCTTCATAGCTGCCCTGAAGATGAATAGAGCTCCATCCGGCTCCCATCATAACAGCTGTTTTGCCTTCACCGCCATACTGTTCCATAGTCTTTATGATGTCATTTTCATCGTTCTGTCTGTATTTCCACGGCTCAATGACAACCCTGTTTTTGATTTCAGGCATTAAAGGGCGCCCGCCATGATCTGCCCAAAGGTGCATTTCGACACTCTTTTTATGCTTCTTCGCTGCTGCCAGAACAAGCTCATAAACCTTTTTAACCATATTAGCTGGTGTATGTGCGTTCGCTTTCTCTCCTGGAAGTGTTCTCCAGTTGGCTTCATCCATACCTACATGCAGCATTGCTTTTTTAGGAAGGACTTCAATAACTTCATCATAGATTTTAGCAAGCAGATCATAGGTTTTTTTACCAACACCGAAGCTCATACCACCCCACATTCCCGGGCAGCCGTATAGTTCGGGGTAGTGGTAAATAACACTCTGCACATGTCCCCAGGATTCAATTTCCGGCATCAGATTTACATGGTAGCGTGCAGCATAGCGAACTAGTTCAGCGAGTTCGTCTATGGTTATTGCATATGGGTTCTCGCTTCCCAAAGGAATTCTGTTGAACTTTACTCCGCATAACTGATCGTCAAAAGCGTGGAAATGGAGAGTATTAAGCTTGAGATGCGCCATTATTCTTACAATTCTTTTCAGTAACGGCATCGTAAAAGGTGCTCGTCCGGCATCAACCATAAAGGATCGAACTTTATATGCAGGGGAGTCTTCAATGACCATTTCAGGTATCCAGCGCTTATTATGCGCATCCTCTTCTGCAATTCTATTTGGACCGGCTATCAGCGCAACGTTATATGAGCAGCCCAAAACCTGAATAAGCGTTTGGGCTCCATAAAAGAGACCAGCTGCCCCTGACGCCTTTATCTCAGCATAATTTTTGCTGATTTTAAGTTTGTATGCTTCACTGTTTTTGATCTTCTTATCTTGACAAAATCGAACACACCAGCCCTTTTGGGTGCCGGCGATTATAGAAATACCATTTAGCGACGAGATAAATTCTTTAAGCGATGTTAACGTTCCTTCATCTTCCGGATTAGAACATTTTAAACCTTCAATTTTTATTGATGCAGGAAAAGGAAATTTCCCTCCGGTGAAATCAACTTTTTGCGGTACGGGAGAGAATTCAATACGATCGCGGAGCTCAGAGGGCTTTCTTTTAACATTTACTGTAACTTCCACATATGTTTTTTTCGATGATGAAGCCATTTTAAATTTTACTCCTAATTGTTGTTAAACTGATGCAACACAAGCATACCACTCTTTATCAGTCGCCTCTTCAATCAGATTAAAGCCGTTCATTTTAAGTCTGCGCCGGAACTCCTCCTGTTCATGAACAAGGATGCCGGAGAATATAATTTTACCGGAGGGGTTTAGCACCAGTTTGAATTTAGCCATCAATTCGTATAAAACAGAACTGATTATGTTTGCAGAAATAAGGTCATAGCTGGATTTTGTTGAAACATTATCGAGGGTGCCAGTAAAATATTCTATTCTGGAACAGCTGTTAAGGGCGAGATTTTCAAGCGTATTCTCTCTTGTTTCAGGATCATTATCGAATGCGACTATCTTTTTTATTCCAAGTTTTTCAGCAGCAATGGCAAGTATTGCTGTGCCGGTTCCTGCATCAAGAATGCTATTGACACCATCAGAATATTTTTCAATGAATTGTGCACAGAGACGGGTAGTTTCATGGTGACCGCTGCCAAAAGTCATTTTGGGATCCATCACAATGCGGTTCGGCTCAGGAAGAGTATCTGCCATCCATGTTGGAACTACTGTGAACCGGTCAGAAATCTTTATCGGTTTCATATTCCTGCGCCATTCGGCATCCCAGTCCCGCTCTTCAATCTTTTCAACCACAGGTTCAATGTCATGTGCAGACAGAATTGTTAAACCTGTATCAAGACTTTTTCCGTCAAAATACGCATAACGTTCGACAGCAGTTTTTTCTTCGATTCCGGTACAGCCTGCATCAAACAACATAGTCGAAACCAATTCTGAATCTGCTTCATCAACTTTAAATGTCAATTTATATGACTCTTGAGCCACTTTTCCCCCGATATGTTTTATGAATTTCTCTTTTTGTTACGTAATTTCATGACAATCACTGCAGCAGTAGCACTTACCAATCCCACAAAAGCGGCAGAATACTTTTTCCACTGGGATATCGGACCTTTAGCAATAATTTTCCCCTCTGCAATATACTCATAACAGTTTTTGCAGAAATCTTCGCAATTGTTGCTACGTACATTATAACATTCATTCCATCCTTTAGGATTGGCAAGATGATACTCTGCCCTTTCAATTACCCTCTTACTGTGTTCGTTGTTTCGAGGAGCGGCCAGTAATTTCACTTCAGTAATATCATAAGGTTTAGCAAAGGATTCAATTGTATCAACTCGTACAATTGCATGTGAATCGAACAGAACTTCGTTATTAAAATTGATGATTCTATTATCGTTGATGTATATGCCGGTATGGTATAACAGCTTGCCTGTAATTTTACCTTCTATAGGTCTTTTTATGATAGATCCTGGTGGAAAACGCATATGGTTCATTCAATTTCTCTTGGAGTTAATTTAGTTTTTGGATTGAGTTGTGAGCAATTTTTATCTTCTGTGACCTA
>JAEUSG010000352.1 GCA_016788315.1 Fibrobacterota bacterium
GTAATGATGGAGAATGGAATCAGCAACTTACTAATTGTTGCTATCAGTTGCACATTATTCATGTTGAAAACCACATCATTTTTGAAATTGGCAAAAAGTATACGAGACTTTCTTATTATTAGTAGCAGCAGAACTAATACTGAGCCAAAATAAGGAATGATAAGCAGTTTAATCGGGAGTGGCAGACTTTTAAACATTGCCCAATCCTTGCGATCTTTCTCAGAATATTCTCCATAAAGCTCATTATTAATCTGACAGCTGTCTATAGGTTTTTCAGAATACTTTTTTGCTGCGTTTATCATAAAAGATTCACCGGCAGGTGTTGAGAAAAAGATTATGAAGGTTGCAAAGAATGGAGCAATAACACACGCAATAATTGATAGAATCCATGATATGTTAAGAACAGTGCTCATTACACTTGAAAGTGATTTTTTGCCGAAATATTTCATTTATGCCCCCTCTATTTGCTGAATGTACGGATTTATCCTCACATCAGCAAATATAACGCATAAATCATCAAAAAGCAATAGAAAATTATTGAATCTCAATAAATAATTCGTGCTTTTCACTAATTTTGACTGATTTTTCTGCCTAGGCTGTTCTTTTTAAGAAATTTTATGAAAACTGTTACTGCAGATGGGATTTTGCCGTTTCTACTTATTATTCCAAGTTTATTGGCAGGCAAATCCTTGATGTGGATTACGCGCAATCTATCTGTTTCTTTGTCGTTAATAATGGAAAAGTCAGGTACAATCGCAATGCCGGCACCAATTTTTGCCATGTCCTTTTGGACGTCGACACTACCGAGCTCCATAATTTGATCTTGAGCCATTTGTGATGTGTCAAATATGCTTTCTAATGATTCTCGTGTTTTTGTTCCACGTTCCAGAAGCAGTAAATGGTGTTTTGATAACTCGTTGATTTTGATCATCTTCTTATGATTTAATGCACCATTAGGGGAGGTGATGGCAACATACTTGTAAGTGTAAATTTCAGATACTTCAAATCCTTTCATAGCAAAGGGCAAAGTAATTATGCCGATATCGGTTTTCCCATCACGCAGCATCATGCCGATTTCACTGGAAGTTTTGTTGGATATTCGGATGCGAATGTGAGGATATTTTTTCGTGAAGATTTGGATAGCATTTATTAGGAGGTATCTAGTCACTGTGTCGCTTGCGGCAATGGATACTTCTCCGGAATCCATTCCTTTTACAGCCTTTAGAGAATTGGTTAGGGATTCAAATTCATTTAAGATTGAGTTCGCATGTTCTAGTACAAGTTTTCCGGTGGATGTGATTACTTTTCTACGACCAGCTCTTTTGAAAACTGGCTCACCTATCTCCTCCTCAAAAGTTCGAATTTGCATGCTTAGGGCTGGTTGTGTTACAAAAAGATCATTGGCTGCTTTACTGAATGAGCCTCTTTGGTAAATTGTGCGCACGGCTTTTAGTTGTTCAATATTCATAAGTAATTGTTATGAATAATATAATAAATATCAAATTGTTTTATAATAAGTTTGCCGTTATATTTACAATCGAGAACAGAAAGCACAAAAGAAAGGTAAAACATGGGTGCAATAATTGTTGTTGATGCATTGTGGGGGGATTCCGGAAAGGGAAAGATCGCTTCTTATTTGGCAGTTCGTGAAGATGCGAAAATCTGCATACGCGCTGGTACTGGAACTAATGCTGGACATAGCATTCATCTCGAAAATGGTGAAATTCTTAAAACACATCAACTGCCACTTGCGGGGTTGCTTACGTCTGCACAGATGATGGTTGGCAGTGGTGTGGGAGTGGATCCAGCTGTGTTTTTTGAAGAGCTGGAGAGATTCGAGAAATTTGGCCTTAAAGAAAGGGCTAAGATTGATTTCAGGTCACCAGTCATTTTGCCCGAATATATCAAGAGGGAAAAGTTAAGTGGCCACCTTCAAAAAACCGTAGGTTCTACTCTTAGTGGCACTGGAGTTTGCCAGTCAGAATTTTGTATGCGTACTGCAAAACAGGCAAAAGATGTCGAAGAATTAGCACCATATATTTGTGATGCTGCAAAAGAGGTTAATCAGGCATGCAAAGAAGGAAACAATGTTGTCGTCGAGGGTAGTCAGGGTACATTTCTTTCGTTGGCTCTGACTAAAGATTATCCATGCTGCACATCAGGTAACTGCACAACCACCGCATTTGCCGATGATATTGGTCTAAATTGGAAATACATAACAGAGGTGATTCTTGTTGTAAAAGCTGTACCATCAAGAATAGGAGAAGGACCTTTACCATTTGAACTATCAGTGGAAGAACAGGATGCTCGTGGAATCGCGGAATTTGGTGTTAAAACGGGACGTAGGCGACGGAAGTCAGATAGAATTCCGATGGATTTGCTCAAAGAATCTGTTATGCTAAATGGACCAACTCAAATTGCACTTACTTTCTGTGACCACTTTGATCCTGAAGTTAAAGGCAAGAAAAATCCGACAGACAAAATTACTGAATTAATTGACACTATTGAGAAAGAGACAAATGTTCCAGTAACTATTCTTGATTTTGGGAAATCGTATAACTCAATTGTGGAAATTAAAAGGTGTTAATATGACAACTACAAATAATTTGGAACCATTTTGGGAAAAATCGTATAGAGACGATAATGTGTCTACATTTGCAAAAGGGCCTACAGAATTGGTGAAAGAGTTTTGTAAATTATTTAAAAAAGAATCATTTATTCTTGATGTTGGCTGTGGAGAAGGTCGCGATTCAATATTTCTTGCCCGCCAAGGTCATAATGTAGATGCATTTGATATTTCTGAAGCTGGTATCAATAAGTCGATTAGAATTGCTAACAATGAAAAGGTCAGAGTTAATTTCTTTCAGCAAGATTTATCGCAGTTTGTTTTCAATAAACGGTATGATGTTATAATATCTTCGGGTGTTTTGCACTTGCCTGAAAAAGAAAAACGGGATGCATTTATACTTGATGCTCAAAAGAATACAATTGTTGGAGGTTATCATATTGTCGGTATTTTTACCGATAGACTACCTGCTACACCTGATAATGCGCCATTTACTAAAAGCCTTTTTAAAGTGGGAGAGATACTGAGCTTGTATAAGGAATGGGAAATTATTAATCATGCAGAGGGTGCATTCAAAGATGAGCATCCAGGCGGTTTAAAACATCAGCATTCTTATGAGCGAATAATTGCAAAGAAGGTGACTAGTGATTACAACAATAATATTTGATCTGGATGGATTATTGTCTGATACCGAAACATTACATATTAAAGCATATCAACAGGTTTTTGAAGCGCAAGGATATGATTTAACCGAGGATGTTTATTCCAGACACTGGATTCGTGATGGAAAGGGCGTACAGGAATTTATTGATGAAAATAAGTTAAGTTTAAATGTTGGGTTGATTAGAAGCGAAAAGGCTAAGGTGTATGATGAACTGCTTAAAACTTCGCTAAACGCTATGCCAGGAGCCAAAGAACTCCTAATGTGTCTTCGTGGACATAAAAGATTGGCTCTAGCATCATCTTTCTATAGAAGTAACGTTGAACAAGTTATAAGGTTTTTAGACTTTAATCGTTATTTTGATGTAGTTGCAGCATATGAGGATGTAAAAGCTGTAAAGCCTGCTCCCGATCTTTTCCTTTATGTAGCCGAAAGAATGAATGTTAATCCGTCAGAATGTATTGTGGTAGAAGATGCAGAGAAAGGGATCATAGCTGCAAGTGTTGCCGGAATGAAAAGTATCGCAGTACCAAGTAAATACACGCGGGAAAATGATTTTTCTCTCGCTACACATGTGTGCGACTCGTTGTTGGATGTAGAAAAAATCATACTGCGGTATTAAAAGCTGTCCCATAGGCTACGCTCAGGGAACGGCATGGCGTTTGGGGGCATAGTATTTGCCAGTTGCACACGGTACTATGAGTTTGAACTGCATCATGAATCTCTATGCTCATGTTTATGTTTAGCGGACTGATTACTGTTGTGGTGGCTAAACGAATTGTGAGAGATAAGTCTTCGATATAAATTATCATCTTCTCAGTTTTTGATATAGCAAATTGCGATTTCAAGTTTTCAGGCTGGATTTGGCATAGCCTCTTGTTGGCTGAGTGCTCATATATCATTTCATATTCGAACAGAACGATTTTACTCCTTGGTCAGTCTGAAACCCATTTTACGCTGTTTTTCGACCTGTTCGGGTGGAGCGAGCAGTTGCTGAATTGCCTGTATCGCAAGTTGGATATCCCGTTCGTTCTTGTTCATACGTTTTTCAAGACTCTCGACAGCATAACGCAATGCCTCATTCCCGGCAAGAATTTTTCGGAGTTGCACAAATGCCCGCATGATGTGGAGGCTGATTTCAATCGCCTTGGGTGAATTCAGAACAGCCGAAAGCATAGAAACTCCTTGCTCCGTGAAAACCATCGGTATGTAACGTCGGCCACCATGACCGGAACTTGAGATCACAGTTTGTGATCTCAAGTTTTTAAATTCTATTCCTGTAAGACGAAACATAAAATCAACTGGGAATCGGGCTATGTTCCTTTTTACTGCTTGGTTTAGTGCTCGCGGTTCTACGCCATAAAGACATGCTAGATCACGATCCAAAATAACCGCTTTCCCACGGATATGATATATCAATGACTTGATATTTGCTATTTGTATATCATTCTCATTCATGTTAGGCTGCTTTCTGCGATATGTTGTTGACTCTACTTCCCATCATCCTATCCAAACTCCTATATTGAATGGCCTCACAAAGATGCTGTGGTGCTATTACATCCGAATCATCCAGGTCTGCCACTGTACGGGCAACTTTTAGAACACGATCATAAGCGCGGGCGGAGAGTCCAAGGCGGTCGATGGCGTTTCTGATAATTGAGCTGCATTCCGGTGTAAGCTGGCAGAAATTCCTAATCTGCTTGCTTCCCATTCTTGCATTACAAAATACCCCGGGAAGTTTTGAGAATCTCTTTAACTGCTTTTCTCTAGCTTTGTTAACGCGCTCTTTTATAGAGGCAGAACTTTCAGATAGTGATGTACTTCCCATTTCATCGCGGGAGAGCGCTGGTACGTCAACATGGAGATCAATCCGGTCTAAAAGCGGGCCTGAAATTCTATTGCGGTAATTACTGACATTCTGATCGGTACAGCTGCATCCATGATGAATATCTCCTAGGTAACCGCATGGGCATGGATTCATAGCAACGGCAAGCATGAATCTTGACGGAAAGGTGAGAGATGAAGCTATTCTGCATATGTTAGTTTCACCATCCTCAAGAGGCTGTCTTAAGACTTCAAGAACACTCTTTTTGAATTCCGGAAGCTCATCCAGGAATAGAAGACCGTTGTGTGCAAGGCTTACTTCGCCTGGGCGCAGATGGTAGGTGCCACCGCCAGCCAAGGCAGCTTCACTTAATGTATGATGGGGGGAGCGAAATGGTCGCGTTGCGATTAGAGCCATTCCTCTGGGGAGCAGGCCGGAAACACTATGTATTTTTGTGGTTTCAAGCGCTTCGTCAAGTGTAAGGTCTGGTAGGATTGTTGGAATTCTTCTTGCCAGCATTGTTTTACCAGAACCTGGAGGGCCCTGCATTAGAATGTTGTGGCCGCCGCTTGCAGCAACCTCAATTGCCCGTTTAGCATAGGACTGCCCTTTAACATCGGAAAAGTCTACGTCAGATTTTCGGGCATCAATCAATAATGTGTTTATGTCGAGTTCATATGGTGGGATCTCTTTTTCCCCATTTAAATGTCGGGCAGCATCAAAAAGAGTTCGAATAGGGATAATTCGCAGTCCCTGTGCAACTGCTGCCTCCCTGGCATTATCGAATGGAACTAGAATCTCTTTGTAACCCTGTTCGCGGGCACCGATTGCCATAGGAAGTATTCCTCTGATAGG
>JAEUSG010000354.1 GCA_016788315.1 Fibrobacterota bacterium
CGGGCTTTAAGAACTCATACTTTACCATTTGCGAGATAACAATATTTCGTCTGGCGATTGAACGATCCGGGTTCAGTACCGGACTATAATAGCTCGGTGCCTTTAATAATCCGACAAGAAGCACCGATTGTTCAACAGATAGACTCTCTGGCGGTACAGAAAAGAAGGTTCTCGCAGCAGTCTTAATTCCATAAGCATTCGAGCCGAAATTGACAGTGTTCAGATAAAGGGTTAGAATTTCATTCTTTGAATATTTGAATTCAAGCTTCAGGGCGGTAATCCACTCTTTGGTTTTAAAAACGATGACTCTAATTCCAGGTATACGCCCAAATAGTCCGAACGCATCGCTTCTGGTTTTAAACAGGTTCTTGGCCAACTGCTGAGTTATGGTACTTCCGCCTCTTCCATCTCCCATTATTGAGGAGTATACAATAGTAAATGGTGTCCTGAGTTCAATTCCAAAATGTTTATAAAACCGGATATCCTCTGCTGCTAGCAATGCATTTACTGCCGACGAAGGAATCTGTTCAAATGTAACAGGCGAACGATCCTGAAGATAATAACGTCCAAGAAGAACACTGTCCCGCGAAAAGATTTCTGATGCTACAGCCAAATCGGGATTATCAACCGTCCTGATATTCGGTGATTGGCCGAAAAGAAAAAGAAAGTTCCAGTCAACCAGCAAAAGATATATGATAAAGGAGATAAAAATTCTCCAGCACCACACACCAACGAGAGCGAGACGGCTTCTTACCTTTAATGATTTCATCGCCCCCAAAAATACGTTTTAGCATCAGCTCTCCGTCACTCTCCTTTTACCAATCAGGATAAGTGGCACAAGAGCAAGTGATGCAATAGTTATGCTCATGGTAAACAGAACATGGTAATTGTTTATTTTAGCTCCCCAAAGCATCATGCTCCATCCGTCAAGATGGCGCATAACCACTCCTGCTCCTACAATGCAGATAATGCCGACTATGCCATTCACAAGGCCTGCAAATGCAAGATATCCGGCACGTCCTTTTGCAGGGAAAAGCTCTAGAGCATAATTATTACCAAGCAGTCCGCCAGTTGCACCACCTAGACTCGCGAGCACGTAATAGATTACTATTGGTACAAAACCAAGCCAGGCAGTTGAAATCCATAATGACATACTGAATAGAAGAATAAAAGAAATGATTAGTACAGGCCCTCTGTTGCCTGTTCTATCGGTCAGTTTACCCAGAAAAAAGAGTGCAAAAATCGAAACAACAGGTTGACCAAGCTGTACAAAAAGAAGCTTTGTAAGGGAAAAACCAAACTGATCCATCATATAAGCTGCAGAGAAAGTAAAAATTAACTGCCGTCCTCCCAGCCAGAACGAAGTATATAGCAGATATAATACGAACGCTGGATCCTTATAATTAAGACGTTCGTGATGGCTTGAACCACCTGAGACAAAATTTGCGTGCTTTGGTATTCTGTCAACAATACCACTGATTATTGGTATTACAACGAGGAATGAGACAACAAAAGCCACATAAAATCCAGCGTATGTTGGTGTTCCAGGCCATAAATCAGCAATTCGACTAAAGAGAAAACTGAAGAAAATTCCAGTAATTACATAAACTATCCATTTAAAACTGGCAAACCATCCACGCCGGTTTTCCGGAACAAGATCGCCGATCCATGAAGTCTCAATATTTCTTAAAGCACCTGCCGTTGCGGTGAAAAGAACACACAAAATCAGGAAGCTCCAAATTGCAAAAGGCTTGAATGCCGGCCAAAATGCCGGAAGAGCAATAACAGCGGCTATTAATGCAGAAACAGCCGATGCCAGCAAAAGAGCAGCAACCATAGCCCTTTTATTCGAATTGAACTTTTTTAATAAAAGGGCCCCAATCCACTGAAACAGCGTTGCAAAACCGCTAGTAGCTCCAAAAAGACCAAGATGAAAGGCGTTACCACCCAGATGGCGTAAAATTACTGTGGTTATTGCACCTAAACTGCTCTCTTCTGCAACATAGAGAACATTACCAACTCCAATTCGTACACGTGCTTTATGAAGAACCGCTGTATCAGTTACCTGTCCCTCAGCATTAAGCTGATCTGGGCGTAGTTCCTCTGGTTTTGACATTTTTACCCCACGTTTCGAATGTTTCTGAAATGTTTTGCAACATAAAACTACTTTCGAAACAATGGAATGTCAATAAAAATCAGGAATACACAGGTCCGAGCTTATCACAGGCACGGAAATCATCACTGCCATACCTATCCCAGATAGTCGGCCTGAAGATTTTATCCTCCGGCACATTATGCATATCGACTGGTATTCGCAGCATTGAGTTCAGAGTTATCAAATCGGCTCCAATATGGCCGAAACTGTTTGCATCATGATTTGGCCCAATTTTACGCATATAATCAAAAGAGCTCATCCCCCGCGGAACCCAAAATGTTTCCGGCCAGCTTTTGTCAGTCCTGTCGTTAACATACTTTGCAGCCTTTTCGGGCAGATCGACTGTGTTACCCTCAACGACAGAGAAGGTAATTTCATCTCCAATTACATTGTAACGGTAAGCCGTCATTGGTAGCTCACCCGGTGTATGATAATGGCTAGATAAACCGTCTCCCTTAAAGTATTCCAAAACTGCACTCATATACTCGGTGC
>JAEUSG010000461.1 GCA_016788315.1 Fibrobacterota bacterium
ATTCTAGATGATGAGGTATAAACGATTTGATTGAAGCCTAGCCTGACAACTTTTATCATCCCGCAGGTACGGAAAGTTAGAAAAAAAGTTTCGAAAAGTTGTAAAATGGCTATTATAGGCTTCGCGAACCATTATTAGGGGTTTGAATGTACTCAGATCTTGGACAGTACCCTAATTGTTTATAGATTCAAAATATTACATGGGTTAAGTTTTGTCGGTTGGCTCAGTCCTTTTCTGCCAAATTCACTTTATCTTCTTTCAAATGGGTCTTGGCTTGAATCCTCGGGCTCAAATATACGCAAATATAGCTTATATGTATATTAATAAAGGGATAGGTAGGCAGAATCAGGTTGAAGACCTAAAAATCGATTTTAGCTCTCTCACTGCTCATCACCAAACATTTTGGAATCATCGGATTCTTCATCCAATCCGGTTCCAATACGAGATTTAAGGAAATCGCTCAGGTTGGGAACCTCTGGAGATAACATATAATCCTGTAAAATGCTTTTGATCGTTTTTGCAGGAATCGGTCCTTTACACAGCAGTACATGCGGTTTTTTTCGCAAAGGATGCAAATTCATGTTGGCGTTAGTGAAATGAATGCAAATGGTGAAGATCCGGTTGTGGAGCTGAGCCTTGTCAAGAAGAGATTTCGTTGAACTTCGAAAGATTTTCCTCAAAATCGCCAACTGCTTTAATCTTCCAATCGCCCTTTCTACCTCAATTCTCACCGTTGAAATCACTTGACTCTCCTTTTTATCTAGATTGCTGACCCACTCTCCTTTTTTCTTTTTTTCAGGAGTCCACAAGTGTTGAGTTGTTGCCAAATTTTTGTTCGTGGAATAATAGCCTTTGTCTGCTAGCCCTCGAGTCGACGCGAAACCATCTTTTAGTACCGGATATTTACTAGCAAGCCCCGAATTTTGAAAAACTTGCGAGTCGTGAACGTTGAGGTAAGGTCCGCTCACCCAAACAAATTTTCCAGTAGTAATGTGCACGGCCACTATAACACACGTCAGAAAAACAATCAGATCTGATAGAAAACCTCATGTAGAGTCATACCTTCGTATTTGATAGCGCACATGCTTGGTTTATGGCTAAAAATCGCGATCTCCTCTTCTTTATCATTAGGACGCGACATTTCGAGCTCAGTGCAATCCACAATGTAGCTATACCCTTTGAATGGACCTTCCTTGGGTAGGTTATGCTCTGTATCGGACCAATGAATCTGAAGAATCACGAAGAAGTCAGGAAACCGAAAAAAAAATGACCAATTCACTTTAAAGTCGTTTTGTACCTCGTCAACGAGTGGTTCGAGCTGAGAAATAGTACTCAATATCGTGGTACGTAAAGTAGTGATCGGAACGCGCCATAATAAGGACAAATGAGCCCAAGTAAGGCCTGTACGGAGGTAAGAAAGAAACCACATGAAACGAATTGGATTCAAAGGCTTAGTTCCAATTTTAACCCGATTTCCGTACTGCTTCCATAAGTAAGATATCGTGTCACATGGAAATCCAAGCAAAGAAAGGAAGGTTTCATCTCGAGTGGAATCGACAGAAGAATGTTTCCTGAAAAATTCGCTTCCAATCAGGGTCAGAGGCCATGATTCGTTGTCTGTAGGTATGTCGAGGTCACCTGTTATGGCCACCTGTAAGGAGCGGACTGAGGGAGGAAGGGAGTTTTTCTATTAATTTGAATTATCCTATTATTAATTTGAATTATCCTATTATTAATTTGAATTTTCCTTTTATTCATTCATTCCAGGAAAAATCTCAACAATCCGTTCTACCGAGTTCCTATGAATTTCTTTGTGGCAAATTCGGGTCTAAAAGTGTTATTTATTGCCCTGGCCATCTGT
>JAEUSG010000365.1 GCA_016788315.1 Fibrobacterota bacterium
TGATTTATTGTTCTTCCAGGCCTGATGCAGAGTATCTGCATGTACTGCCAGTTTATTTTGAATCAGCACTCTTCTGGCAGGAGTAAGACTGTCGTACAGCCAATCATAAACAATCGCGAGATTATACAGTATGTGGCCTGCACCAAGATCTCGATTGCCGCCCCAGCTTGGATAAATCAGTATAGAATCTATCCAGCGGTTCAGCCCATTCCAGTAAACAATGCTATCTGTAAACATATAAGCCATAGCCATATCGGGAAGGACGTTTCCTGCCGTTCTGGCCTGTGCATCTTCCAGTATGTAGTAATCGTCACGTTTGAAAGGAACACGCTTTGCGTTATAAGCGGCACTGTTTTTTATCTCGTTGAAGAATTCGATATATGGACTGACCTTCCTGTTTATTTTATCCTGTAGAAAGGCCCTTTTAGCAGCAGTCAGATATATTCGCGGATGTGCCAATCCTGAATTCCAGGAGATTGCCCATGAATTAAGCAATGGTGTTTTAGTTGAATCAGCAGTTGACAGAGAAGCAGACATTCTTAAAACAGGAAAGGCGTGTCCTGTCAGATTAGCCAGGTTTACTGGAGATGATGCAAATCCTGTCGTGTTACCAGGCAGCATTACCTCTGATACAGGTTTCCAGACATCGGCTGATTCACTTTCTATAAAAACGCGAAGGGATGTCGATGCAGGTGTAATTGCACTCCACTCAGCTTTATCCCACTGTAAATTGGCAACAGGTCTGACAGCAACAGATTTAACTTCACCGGTGACTGCATAGTATGCAGCATAGTCATCTTTAATTTGTGCAGAAGAAAGCACTTTTGACAACAAGCGAACACTTTTTATTACACCAGGAAAACCGCTGCCGAACAGAAGTTTCTGCGCTGTAGGCCGCCATGCAGTTTTAGATATAGCCACAGAGCCGACAGACTGACCATTAACATAAATGGTAATAAGCGGCCATTTCCAGACAAGCGCCATATGTACCCATCGACTATCAGGAACATCAAAATTCAATGCGCAGACATAGAGACCCGTAGAGGAATCCATACAGAACAACTGACAAGTTTTGTTGTACTGACCATAGGTCCGTATGGTGATATGATCGCGTTTGTTGTCCCAGAAGTCGAACAGATTGCCAAAAGGCTCTGTTTTAGAAAAGGGACCATTCACCCAGAATTCAAGCGTTCCCTGCTCTTTAGGAAAAGCAGCGGAATATTCACTCACGTGGTTTGCTGAATCTATAGTAAGAACAACAGAATCCTGTGGGCTATAACTGAAATTTACAGGTGGATATCGGCGATCCAGTTCAATTTGACCATTGCCATTCAATACGGCAAACGAAGTTGAAGAAATCTTCTCAGCATTATTGAAATCATCAGACCATGAAGAGGCAAAGATTTCAACGGCAGAAAGACTAACTAAAAACAAAAAATGTATCACGAAGATTTTATTCATAGATCATAAAATCAAACCTTCGCAATACAATTGCAATCTATTTCTCGCCGCTGCCTTCGAGAACCTCAGGCAGCGGTGGATGACTCCTGACAACGTGAGTTGTCTTCTAACGGTGGCTGAGGCTCTCGAAGCCACCATTTCTTAACGACAAGAAAACTTCTACTTTACACTAATAAGCTTTTCTTCAAGAACTTTGCCGTTAAAAGCTGCTCTCAAAAGATATGTGCCCGCACTGAGTCGTCCGGTTAAGCGGGACGAAGCGGTACCTACTGCATTCAATTTCTCAACTGAACTTGACATTAGTCTTCCGGCAACATCAAACAGTTCAAATTTGACCGTACCATTTTGCCCCGGTGCAGACAGAGAAACATTCAGAAGTCCGCTGAATGGGTTCGGCGACACAAGCAATTTGGGAGCGGACATAAGTCCTGCACCGTTTTCACCAGCTGTTGTGCGAACAATTATTATAAAGCTGTCAACTGTGCTATAAACACTATTGTTCAGATTGCAGCTGACGCGCCAGAAATATTTGCTGGCGGTATCAAGGTTCAACAGCGGATTATAGAAGGTATCTGCAGTCTGAGTAGAGATAGGTGTGGAATTAAAGTTTCTGGAATGGCTTAACTGTATTGTATAAGCTTCAGCTCTGTTAACCGGATGCCACGAGAACGAAGGACGACGGGTATTAAGCGTATCTCCATCATATCTTACAAGCATAGGTATTGTATCTGCAACTATTGTAAAGGTATCGACTGCAGAATAAGTGGCAGAAAGGTTTGAGCGGACTCTCCAGAAGACTCTTGTCATTGGAAGATCTACGAGCGAGAGATAAAAGGTATCGCTGGTCGGTACTGAATACAGTGCATTCAAAAATGTACCTGCTGTATCGATTTGAACGTTATATGAAGTAGCACCTGTGACCTTGTACCATAACAGGCGTGGACGTAATACTGGAGTAGGGTCAGGCTGAACAGGAATAATTGCAGGTATATTACCATCTAATACTGTGAAATATCCAACACCGGAATAAAGTGTTCTGCGAAGATTGCTGCTTATTCTCCAGAAGACCATTCTCTTGGGAAGATCTGCTGATGGAGTATACTGAGTATCAGTTACTGCAGCATTTACAAATGGCGCAGTGAATCTGGCAAGTGTGTCAATTTGTACAAAATAGGTATCAGCATTCGCAACTTTATTCCAGACGAGAGGCTGACAGGCATTCAATGTAGAGGTGCCGTTTACCGGTGAAACAAGTACGGGAGCTGGGATAACAGTAGCAACAGCTTCAAGACAAATCTGTGTCTGAACAGGTGCCATTGACTGTGTCTGTACTCGTACGACATAATCTTCGCCATTTCTCAGCGCTGAACCAATAATTGTATCATAATAGATTCCTCTTCCTATGTCAACCATTGTTCCAGCGGCTTGAACTACTACACCGTTCGAATCTACAACTGACATAGTTATGTTCTGGCCAGCAGATACGGCACCGGTAAGATTTGTTACACGGACAGATACAATAGTATTGGAATCTCCGGAAATAACCGGCTTAACGCCTAAAAAGGATATACGTGATACTGTTGTGGCAGTTGACTGTGTTGCACCATGATAAACAATCACCCGATCCTCAATACGTGTTCCCTTGATATTTACACGAACTCTGACCTCAATATTTGCATTAGCAGTTTGTGCACTGAGATATATCCCTGGATAACTGTAGGTTCCATCACGATTATCTGTCATGTTCTGAGCATTAACGAGAGTTGTACCACCTGCACCAGTAAGTCTCACTGTGATCACAGGAACTTCACCTACAAGGAGCGACTCATCCTGACCATAAAGGCTAATTGAGGGTTTTAAAGTGTCTCCTGAAAAGAAGGTGGTATCCAAAGGGGCTCTGAAAGCGATTCGGTAGCTGTTTGTGTCAACTAAAGCGAAGAGGGATGCGGACATGACTGCAATTGCAGTGAGAAAACCGGTGAACTTCATATTTTACTCCTTAAGTTTGGTTTACATATGAGATGTTTGCAAAAGACATGCCTATAATTTAACGCCTATTTAAAGGCTTAAAATTGCACCTCTTGACGAAGAATCCTTCAATGACCATTGTTGGCGTGGTGAAGAATCCCGCATAAAATATTTGGTGCACTTTGCATCAAAATGATGTATTCTTTAAATACAGTGCTGTAAAAGCCCCAAAAAATGGCCATATATTGCAATTTAATCGTTGGTACGAATAATGCTAACAGGAATGGTGCATGAAAACGCAATTTGACAGATACAGCATCGAAATGAGACTTGGTCAAGGCGCCATGTCAACAGTATATAAGGCTTTGGACACAAAGCTTAATCGGAAGGTAGCCTTAAAAATCCTCCACCCACACCTCTTACAGGAAGGCAATTGGGTTGCCCGCTTCGAAGAGGAGGCCAAAACACTTGCAAAGATTTCTCATCCGAATGTTACACAGGTCTATGATTTTGGAATGAGAGACGACCAGTACTTTATAGCTCTTGAATTAATAGAAGGGATGGATTTTTCAGAACTCTTAAAAAAACATTCTGCAATTCCATGGGAAATAGCGTCCATACTCTTTCTACAGATCGCAAATGGGCTGCATCATGTACATAATAATGGTATTATACACCGGGACATTAAGCTCGCTAATCTGCTGTTACAGTCAAATGGAAACGCAAAGATTTCAGATTTCAGTATTTCTAAAAGTGAAGAAGCCATATCGCTTACAGCAATTGATCAACTGCCCGGAACACCTTCGTATATTGCGCCTGAATTAATAAGCGGTGAAAATCCTTCTGTATCTTCAGATGTTTTCGCTTTTGGTGTTGCCTTCTATCAAACCCTTACTGGCGTACCGCCATTTTTCGGAACAACCGTAGCCGCTCTTTTTGACAAAATCAGAGCAGGTGGATATCCATCTCTTGAAGCAAAAGGGGTGTTTGCGCATAAAAAAATCGGTGAGATAATCAGACTGTGTCTTGACGTAAACCCGGACAAACGCTTTGCCAGCATGGCCGATGTTGCCGAAAACATCAGCGCAATACTGGCAGATTCTGCAATACATAACGATCCGGCACTTGTTCAGGGATATCTAAAAAACCCGGACACATCAATTAATAAAATCCGTTCACACTCTCTTAAAGAAGCACTCACCGAAGCAAAACGGCTGCGTGATGAGGGGAAAATTTTTGAATCCATCCATGAATTTAAAAAGGTGTTGAGCCTGGATCCTTCCAACAGTGAAGCTGAAGAGGCTCTTCGCACCTTTCCTGCTCAGCAAGGTTCAACAGACATTACTATCATAGTGCCTGCCAAAAAGAGAAAAAAAGGTCTTGCATATGGCTTAATAGCGATCATAATTGCAACTACTACACTGCTGATAATATTTCTTCCTTCAGATCCTGTACCACCAACCTACACACAGCCTGCAAAGACGCCCACAATTAAAATTGACAAAGATACTGTTATAGCAGTTCTTCCTGAACAACCTAAAAAACAGCAGAAGAAAAAGATTGAAGCTATTTCAAAACAGACAGAAGTCATAACACCAGTAATTGAACCTGTTAAAATAGATACACCAGAAGCTCCAGTTGTCATAACACCGCCCAATGAGCCATGCAGTGGTTCCCTCTCCATTTTCTCACAAGTTTGGGCTTACATTTATATAGATGGCGTAAAAAAGGGTACAGCACCGGCCAAGACCCCCTTTGAACTTCCATGCGGAAAACATTCTATAGAACTTAAAAGACCCAGCGGAGACAAATACTCCGTTGAAACCGATATAACCTCTGGAAATAAAACGCACCTTTCTATTCAGGAAAAGGACTACACTAAATGAGGCGCATTCAATTTGCAGTTTTAATTATGTCAATTCTACTTGCCGCTTCAATCAATGCACAGCAGAATGACACATCGCTCTGCCGTTCATTATACGAACAGGGGCAGTACAACGCAGCAACTGAATGCTTCAGTAAAAAAGCATTTCTTATAGAACCTCAGGGAAATGAAGCCGCTTTACTTCAAGTTTATTCTGATCTGGGAGCCAGCTACGTTATGGCCGACGAACCCATTATGGCAAAGGCTGTTTTTGGAAAACTGCTCCTCCTCTCTCCTACCTACACATTAGATCCCGACCGCTTTCCTCCTGACATAATATCAATCTTCCAGCTTGCAAGAAAAGAGTACCTGCCGGAATCATACCCTTTACGTTTCTCCTTTGCCCCAGGTGGAATACCTCAATACAAAAACAAAGAAAAAGGTAAAGCATTTACTGTTGGAGCAATACAGGCTTTAGCCCTTGCCGCTTCAATTGCAGGTTATGTTAATTACAGCTCAAAAAAATCAGACCTATATGTGATTGCCGAAGAGGATGTTGACGCTGCACGTCTTTCATCAAGAATGCATACCATCGGTTTTGTCACCTTTTCAATTGCATACGTTTACAGCATAATAGATGGACTCATACACAAACCGACGGAGAGGACAGATGTGGAAACTGGCCATAACGCGCACTGACAGCCCGGGAAGCTCCTTTTTCCAGCTTGACGGAAAACTTGTAAGTACAGGACGCTCTTCGCAGTGTGATCTTGTGCTTCCAGATCAATCTGTCTCATCATTACATGCCAACCTTCTTAAAAAACCGGAAGGATGGATGTTTATGGATTTAGACAGCCGTAACGGCTCCTTTGTAAACGGTGAAAAGATTCGCCAGAAACTGCTTAAAGCTGGCGATACGGTTCAGATTGGCAACCATCTATTGACAATACTCGAAGAGGATCGCCACGAAGAAACCGCAGTAACAATGCTTAACGTAGACTGTCTTGCCGAAAGCCAGATCATTTTAAGAAAAATCCGTGAGAGCGGTTCAACATCATCTGTTACAGAATCGTTGGCTGCCCTTGACGAAAACCTGACAATTGCACGGCGCAGATACAGCCAGTTTCAATCACTGCTAACCCTTTCAGAAGCCGGCTCAGAAACAGGAAACCTGAAAGAGGCAGCAGCATCACTCTTAAAAGCAGTTTTGAAAGCAACAGGATTTACAAGAGGCGCACTATTATTCAGCCGAACATCCACACCTAAAGATGAACCCATACTTATCGGAATAAACTTTGCCGACTGGCAGATGAACAGCACAGCTCGCCAACTTCTCAATCAATCCGAGAACAAATCGCTTCCGGTTCTGTCAAAAGCATCAAATGCGGCGGCTATACCGCTTAAAGGGCGCCAGGGAACCGTTCTCGGTACATTTTACATGGAGGGTGACAGCACTCCGACACATCTGGATGATGAATTCATGCGACTCATTGCCCACTGGACCGCTCCCGCTTTAGAACTTCGTCAATACATGGAACAGGCAACCGAACAGGCTGCTGAAAAAGGGGCAGCCCGCGAAAGAACCAAATATGAAGCCAAGGTTGAACGGCTCGAGAGGGAAAACCGTGAGCTTGCTCTGAAAAGGGAAAAGACAAAACCATCTTTACTTGGCTCAAGTCCTGTAATGCAGAAACTTCTTTCGCAGTGTGAACGCGTTGCAGGCTCCACCCTGCCTGTACTAATAACAGGCCCTACCGGCACAGGAAAAAGCATGCTTGCCGACTGGATTCACAGCAAAAGCGACCGCTCGGAAAAAATATGCACTACAATTGACTGCGCATCAATTCCTCCGGAGCTCCTTGAAGCGGAGCTTTTCGGCTATGAGAAGGGGGCTTTTACCGGTGCTTACGACCGCAAACATGGGCGCATAGAAAAGGCTCACGGCTCAACTCTCTTTCTTGACGAGATAGGCGACATGCCTCTCCCGCTTCAGGCTAAACTTCTTCAGTTTCTGCAGGAAGGCCGTTTTGTCCACCTGGGCGGCACCGAACCGATTCATGTTGACGCAAGAATAATTGCCGCAACAAATCAGGACCTTCCGCTGGCAGTAAAAGAAAAGCGTTTCAGAGAGGATCTCTATTACAGACTAAAAGGAGTAATCCTAGAAATGCCCGCATTGCGCCAGAGAGGCACAGATGTGCTTCTGCTAGCAAACTCTTTTCTTGACGAGGCAATAGTGCAGAACCACCTTAAAGTTCAGGGCTTCTCTCCTGAAGCGCGCCAGCTGATACTGCACCACGCCTGGCCCGGCAACATAAGAGAGCTGCGTAATGCCGTCTTCGGTGCGGCTGTGCTTTGCAGCGGCGAAAACATTGAACCTGAAGATCTTAACATCAGCCTTTCAGATGTGCCAGAAATCAAATCGCTGCGATTGAAAGAGGCGCATGAAGAGGTTGACAAAAAATTAATAACATATCACCTGCTCGCAAACCATTACCATTTATCCCAGACCGCAGACGCCCTCGGAACCGACAGAGGGACGTTACGAAGACTGATGGTTCGATACAATATTGCAGGCAAATTGAGAAATGGCGGTGATTCATATGAGGACTAAATTGCTAATCGTCATCGCATTGCTTTTTTGTCTGCAATGCGGCTTTTTTGTTGACCTTGGAACGAACGTAGACAAAACAGGTGCTGCTATTTACGGATGGGTTAAAGACAGCATTTCAGGACAACCGCTTTCTGGCATTCAGGTTGCAGTTCCGGGAAAAACTGATGTCATATTAACAGATAGCGACGGTTTCTTTGCGATAAATGGCCTGTATACAGGCGAGAAAACAGTATCACTTTACGCTGTTGGCTATCAAACAATTACCATGTCAATTCCCCTTACCGCTGGCGTTAAAAATCTAAAGACTATTTCTCTTTTACGTTCAAACAGTGCACCTGTAATATCTGAGGTATTGTATCCTAAACCGAATCAGACAGCAACTCCTCTTTCACTTAAATTCAAAGTATCAGTTTCAGAGCCGGACTTTCAAAATTTACGTTCCATTGAAAAACTGAATTTTTCACTTTGTATTGACACTGTTCAAAATACTCAGCCGGCATTCACTGGAACGATCAATTGGCCCGAGACAAAACAATCTGCAACCATCTTTCTTCCGAACAAATACATTTACAATTTAAAAGCCAACAAACAATACTATTGGAAGATTTCTGTTAAAGACACTATGGGCGGCGAATCTCAATCATTTTCAGGCACATTTACAACACGTGACACTACAGATATCTGCCCATCAGGCATGGCCTCAATTGAACTTGAAGACAACCGCTTCTGCATGGACAAATATGAAGTTACTAATAGAGATTATGCAAATTTCACGTCAACTGCCGGTATCGACAGTGAACATACAGAAGACGCATCATTTTCCAGCGGGCCATCAAAGCCGGTTACAAATGTCCGTTTTGTAAAAGCTGATGAATACTGCAGATTCTACCTTAAAAGACTTTGCTCCCCCTCCCAATGGCTAATTGCCACAGGAGGGGCAGAGCAGAATCTATATCCGTATGGTAACACATACGACCAGACAAAATGCAACACAGCTAAAACAGCCTTTCAGAATCCGGCAGATGGTGGCGGTGCCGATTCTGTCGGCGCAAATCCAGATTGTGTCTCTCCATATGGCGTATACGATCTGTCCGGAAATGTGTCTGAATGGATTTATTACGGTGATAATGTCGCATACGCAGAAGACTGGGAGGGAAAGACCTCTTTTGTCTTTGCAGGAGGCTCGTGGAGCAGCGGACGCAGATCCGGTTCATCTGCGAGAGATACGTTAACCTTCGATGCTGGCAGTACATATTACAGACAGGAAGATGTCGGATTCCGTTGCTGTTCAAAAACGAGGCCAAAATGATGAAAACTACAGCAAAAAAGATGCATTTTGCATCAAAAATATCGCTGAACTTGGACTACTATACTGAATGGTCTAGAGTTAGCACTTTGGAACAGATTATGCATGCAAATTATGCAATAAGGGGCGTTCTATGAAAATGTTGATATTACCCATCATTATGGCACTCTGCATGCAGGTACTTGCTGCACCTGCCTCATATAGTTTAAAGACATATTCCGGATGGACTCCATCCGTAGATGGATCACTAAACGAATGGCCGGAAACCGCCTTTATCGACAGCATCCAGAGCGACGCTAATGTATTTGCAAGATCTTCCACTCTCCCTTGGACACGCAATGAATTCCAAATGAAACTTTACGGAACATACGACTCTTTGTGGATTTATTTCGCCGTAAAGGTAATTGCTGACGACTCTGTTCATATGCCTGACAGCGCAGGATCAGTCTCTACCGGCGACAATCTGAAAGTAAATCCATCGGGCCAGAAGAAATCATTTTACATAGGCGCAAATGGCAAGGTGTCTCTTAGTACAAGCAGTCCCTTTGTATTGAATTCTACACTATTTGCACGTTTTCTTAAATCAACATACACAGGTAATCTTCCTCATTATGAATTTAAGTTAAGCAGAATTGTTGTTGACCCATTAAAATCAGAACAGTTCATTTTATCCATTGGCAGTGAGGATACAGATAATCGTCAGCAGACAAGCCTCTGTTATCTTGCACCTGGCGTTGACTATACAGGCAGCAAACAGGATTGGCTGAGTAATCCATGGGATAATCCTGCTTACTACCCTACATTCAAACTAATAGAAGATACTGTAATAAGCGACACAACTGGAATTCCACATGTCTTCTGGTCAACTGCCGCCAAGAATAATTACCCGCTTTTTGTTTCCACAAAAGGTCCTGCAATAAAAGGGCCCGCTATTCTGCATGAGGGGAAAATTGCAAGCGGTTCAGTGAGGGCCAGCACTGGAGCTATGGAACCAAACTTTGCAATTGGCAACGGTATTGATGGCACACAAGGACGTTCATCATTTGTGTGGATACGGGATCTTTGCCATTCAACAGGTTCTGTTACAATGGCAAAACTGCGAGGTGAGTACAGAGACAACTGGGCAGGATCTGCGTTCTGTAATAGCGGCCCAATAGCACTTAGAATTGGAGTGGTTGACTTTTCCGGCAACATCTCCTCACACGGCGGTGAGGGTAATGTACCCGACAACGCTGTTTGGACAGATCCCTTAAATCCTCTAAGTATCATCATGGGATATAACGTAACTATACCGACTTTGATGGCTTTGAAAAACAAAACTATACAAGCACCTGCTGGTCGTACGGCCGGTTCAGGCAGCGCTGTTCTTGATGGGAATTTTTTTGAAATCGATATTACCGACCAGGTAAACTGGATACTTTCTCATACGGGCACAAATAAAGGATCGTACAGTGGCCAATACGCCATTGTATTCCTTACTCAACCAGGCGACGGTACAAATGGCAAAATCAATCTTTATTCTGACGAAACAGGAAAAGATTCGCTATTAACCAGCGCTCCATGGACACCTGACGGAAACAGCCTTCACTTATATATGCGCTCAAAAAATCTCACTCTTGATACTGCTACTAGCCACTGTGTCTATGCATCATCACCGTTCTCATTCGCTACAGCAACATACTTTTCAAAGAAAAATACAATTCAGGATACTGGAGCAATTCGCCTTGCTCTTGATACTGCACGAAACCTGCCTTCAATGCAGATGCCATTGCTAAGCTGTAAATTAGCAGAAAAGGACAGTACCGGTACTACTAGAGACTCTGTGAGATTAGTATTCCATACAAAACAGGCGGCCATATATCTAATTCCAGCAGATACACTTTGGGTTAGCAAGTGGACAGGTGCATTATGGCAGAAAGTTCCAGGCGTTGGCCTGCATTCAACAAGAAAAACAGTTCTTGTCAACCAGCCTTTACCGGGTAGATACACTCTTATCGCGGATACAATCGGCAGAACCGATATTGAGCTGAACCTGAAAAATATTATGACAAACCCATTTTCAATTTACTCTACTTCTTCAGGTTTTGACATTTATTTCACTCTCTCAAAAACCTCAAAATGCGCAATTGCGCTATACAATACTCAGGGAAAACTGATTTCAACTCTTCTTAATGATATCTATTCAAATGGAATGCATAGAGTTATCAGCTCAAGAAACATTACGCTGCCAACAGGTGTTTACATAGCACGTATGGTAACTACTGACGAGAGACACTCTCTACCTGTTTTGATTCTAAAATAAGTCATAGTGGTTTGGTGTAAACTGCACCAAACCACTTTATTCTCTTCTCCAAACAACAGAAAAAATCCTCCTTTCCAATTTATATCTCCTTAAATTTCAATCAATTGCAAAAAAGGCTCGTTATTTGCTTTTCTTAAAAATGAACCAGAATGACTGGGACCTTAAGAAAACCAAAAAGGAGGATTCGATGAAGTTCACAATGGGAGCACTGCTGCTTACCGCCGGTTTGTTAACCGCCGCACCTAGCAGCTACTCAATCAAAAAGGCATCAGGTTTCACACCTAATGTCGACGGAATTCTAAGCGAGTGGCCTGCAACACACTTTATAGACACTTTAAAGAGTGACAATAATGTTTTTGCCCGTTCATCCGCAACGCCATGGACAATGGCAGAATTCCAAATGTGTGTATACGCGGCATACGACAGCGAATGGGTATACTATGGTGTTAGAGTAGTCAACGATGATGTTGTAAAACTTCCAGACTCTGCTGGCTCAATAACAACAGGCGACAACCTGAAAATAAACCAGGGGGGACAGAAGCAGGGATTTTATATCAGTGCTAATGGCCGGGTCGTTCTTAATGCATCCTGTCCATACGTGCTTAACTCTACATTAAAAGCAAAGGGAGCACGTACTGCCTATTCCCAGAGTTATGAATTTGCAGTCAAAAGAAATCTGTTGATGCCTTACAATGGCAGTTTCAAACTTGCTGTCGGTACAGAGGACATAGATGCAGTGAACGATCTCTGTTTTGCAGCAATCGGTGTTGACTACACAGGCAACAAACAGGACTGGCTGAGCAATCCATGGGACAACCAAAGCTACTACCCAACATACACATTGTCAAGCGCACCTATTGATACATCTGTAGTTCCTAAGCTAACCACTTCGACGGTGTTCTGGAGCAAGGCGAAGTCTTCAGCTCTTGATTCCAAATATGGTTTTTACTTTACAACCGACACTACTGTTGGACCTAAGCTGAAACCGGGTAGCGTAATTCGTGAAGGTAAAATAGTTACAGGCTCTTTACGCAGCAGCACTGGCAGCCAGGATGCTGGCTTCCACATAGGTAATGGTCTCGATGGCGCTCAGGGCAGATGTTCATTTGTCTGGATCAGCGAACTTGCCAACCTTAAGGGCAATGTAACCAGCGCAAAATTACGTGGAGAATTTAGAGACGGTTGGGCTGGAAATGCTTTTTGCAATGCCGGGCCTATTGCTCTTAAAGTTGGCGTAGCTGACTTTGCAGGAAATATCGCAATGTTCGGAAGCGCTTCAGCAGTTCCCGACAACGCGGTATGGTCAGATGCATTAAACCCTCTTAGAATCGGCATGGGGTTTAATGAAAGCTATTCAACACTCATGGCTCAGAAGAATGTAACCATTCAGGCTCCTGCTGGACGCACCTCAGGCAGTGGCTATCCAGTACTTGACGGTAAGTTCTTCGAAATCGATGTTACCGATCAGATCAACTGGATACTGTCACACACAGGTGCCAACAAAGGATACTACAGTGGCCAGTATGCAATTGTATTCCTTACACAGGCTGGTGACGGCACAACAGGTAAGATCAATCTATATGCAGACGAAACAGGTAACGGTATCGTGGAAACTTCACCATGGACAAGATCCGGTAACTCAATCCACCTAGTAGCCAATATCGGTGTTGTTCAGACGGTTGTTGCAGATTCACTTGCCTCAAAAGGGGTAAAAGTCGAAATTCCAGTTACTGCACCAGTAACAGCACCTGTTGTTACTATCAAACCGGACTCTTCTAACGTTGTCAATACAAGCATGACAAAGTATGTATCATACAGCATCAAGCTTGATTCGGCACTTGCTGCAGCGCTCAATTCTGCTACAATCACTTTTGATTACAGCAAAATGAACCTGACATATGCTAAAGCAAAAGATCTTAGAGTATACTATCTCAACGGTGCCAAATGGGATTCTGTAGGCGGCACAGTTGACACAGCAAAGAAAGTCGTAACATGTGTTGTAACTCACTTTTCCACATACGGTCTATTTGCTCCTATGGGTAATGTGAATGCAGAAGATGGAATTGTAACTGATTCTGATGAGAACCTTACAATCTCTCCAAACCCATCAAATCCATCAACAAGTATACGCTTTGTTACTGCTGTAAAGGGCGCTGTTACATTGAATGTTTACGATGTTCATGGACAGAAGGTGAAAACACTATTCAGCGGCGAAATGACTAAGGGAAGCCACTCGGTTATGTTTAACGGTGTAAATCTTTCATCAGGAATTTACTATGTCCGCCTGATGTCTGCCGGAAAGACATTTACAAAGATGCTGCTTCTTACTAAATAAGTTTACAAGAGCATTCGGGACAAGAGCCCCCCATTTCTTTTAACAGGTCTCCATAATTTGGAGACCTGTTTTTTATGCCATCCAACGCCAGGCAGGCAGAACATTTATTGTAACTCCATCAACAACTCTTACCATTTCGTCATACATTGTGACAACCATAACATCTTTTATGCCAATGTATTTTGACACAGCTGCTAATGGAGGCAATTCTCTCCTAATTACATCTTCATCATCAAGTCTCAAACATACTTGCACTGCTAAAACAGCTTTTCCTGTAGAATCAACGCATATAAAATCAACTTCCTGACGATGAGTTTTTGTCAGATAATAATTAACTCTAGGGTAACTTCTTTTAAGTTGCAGATACACAAGGTTTTCAAAAGCCCTGGAGTATCCTCCATCCCACGACTGACTATTTTGTGTTGAAAGCGCCCAGTCAATCGCATAACATTTACGGTAATTTCTTACAATCTCTGTTTGAGAGTCGCTGAACAGAGGCACACCAAACAGAAACCATGAGTCTTCAGCCCATTCAACATAGTCAGAGAGCTGCGCTCCTGTGGCGGCAACACCTGTATGTCGTAAATGTTTCAGTGCCGAATTCTGAGTGAAGGGTTTTCCGCATAAAGAAAGAAGATATCGATAAAAGGCCATACATTGCTGTGGACGTGACACGTTGTATCGCTGAATTATGTCCTTAAATATCATTGTGTCAAAATATTCTCTTAAGAGGACTTCTTTTACCGACGAGTCCAATCTTACAAGTTGAGGAAAACCTCCCCACTTCAAATAATCCTCAAAAAGAGTCTGTGTTCTGGCACGTCCTTCAGTTGATTCAGTGTTATCTACATTATGAAATCTCAGCAACTCCTTAAAAGAGAGCGGATAAACTACACTCGATATTGACTTTCCTCTAAGAGTTGTGGAAACATCTGTTTTCAACATGCGCGAAGACGATCCGGTTACAATCACCCGCCAGGCAGGGTTTCTTGACAATTCAACGACGAAATCCTCCCAACCTGCAATTCTGTGTATTTCATCGAACACGAACAATAGATTTGTTGAATGATTCAGTTCCGGTGACATACCAAGAAAAGTATCGCGGATTACTCCAAGGTCGGTGGATAACATCTGGCTGAAGTGTGGATTATCAAAGTCTATAGAACAGACTTGTTGAAGGCTTTTCAGCCAACCGGAGCTTATCAAATCAGTCATTTCCTGAAAACACCTGAAACTTTTCCCGCTTCTACGGGATCCAACAACTACAGATACCATCCGTTCCGCCGAAAAAAGAGAGCCATCCCGCCTTATAAAGTCAGGTATACCTTGTTCACGTAAGTCATTGATTTTTCTACGTATTTCGAGTTTTACCGCTGACAAATCCAGCATATAAATCTTCTTTCAATTCAAATATTAGCTTATATGAATCTTAATATGATTCAAATATAGCTATAAATGAATCTAATTTCAACTCATTTATACAATCGCACAGCCCATATTCTTCAGCATATTCATTTTAAGCTTGTTATTTGTGCTTGAACATTGTATTATATGCAGTAGAAACATAATGTAGTAGATACATATAAATTAAATAAAACATGAAACTCCCTTTTTACGATCGCAAAAACGAAATCAGCAGACTGCGTATAGCTTTTCAAGCTAATGAATCAAACCTTGTCTGCCTTTATGGTCGAAGACGTTACGGTAAATCACGACTCCTTCAACGGGCATTGGAAGAACATCAACATGTTTACTATGTTGGCGACGATCGTGAAGCTTCGCTTCAACGACGCGCACTAGCAAAAGAAATAGGCCGACTTATTACTGGATTTGACAAGGTTGAGTATCACAGTTGGGAGGATCTTTTCGAGAGGTGGCGCACAGATGCACCTTCCGGTGCAGTCCTGGCACTTGATGAATTCCCGTATATGGCGGCTGCATCAAAAGAGTTGCCAAGTGTTTTACAAAAATGGATAGACAAAGATTCAACAAAACCTCTTCATATCGCTTTGTGCGGTTCCTCTCAACGAATGATGCACGGACTGGTCCTGGACGCATCTGCTCCACTTTTTGGAAGAGCCAGAGAAATATTAAAACTGGCTCCCTTAAGTCCTTTCTACCTAAGTGATGCAATGGGTAAAGTAAGCGCTGAGAAGGTTATTGAAGCTTTCGCTGTTTGGGGAGGAGTTCCAAGATATTGGGAACTAGCTAAAGATTATTCCGACACAAGTGAGTCTATAAAAAATCTCATTCTTGACCCATCAGGAGTTTTGTTCCGCGAACCAGAGAGACTTCTGCTCGATCAAATGCGAGACACCAGACAGGCAGCTTCACTTCTTTCGCTTATAGGTCAGGGTT
>JAEUSG010000377.1 GCA_016788315.1 Fibrobacterota bacterium
CTATTTACATTTGATGAATACAAAAAGGCTGCTGCATCAGGTAAACCATTTGTTGTTGATTTCAGAGCTGACTGGTGTGCCCCATGCAGAGCTTTTGAGGCGGAAGTTCTTACCGATGGAGAGGTTCGAACAGAGCTTAAGACACTTGCCTTTTATTCTGCCGATTTAACTGATAACAACAGCAGCGAAACAGGAAAGCTGATTGCTGAGTTCAAAATTACTGGAGTGCCGACCATTGTCTTTTTTAACGGCAATGGCATTGAGATCAACAGATATACCGGTTATATGGAAAAAAAGCTATTTTTAGAGGCAGTAAGATCGTTGAACAGAAAATAACAGGAGAGATAATGAACGTAAACATCATGGAACTTAACGAGCGCATTAAAGAGGAGAGCGCTTTCGTAGATCTCGTTTCAGCCGAAGTGGCCAAAGTAATAGTAGGTCAGAAATACATGGTTGAAAGGTTGTTAATCGGTCTATTGAGCCGTGGGCACGTCCTTCTTGAGGGCGTTCCCGGTCTCGCCAAGACAACAGCAGTGAACACTCTTGCGAAAGTTGTAGATACCGGTTTCAAGAGAATTCAGTTCACGCCTGACCTTCTGCCTGCCGACCTTGTCGGTACTCAGATATACAATCCAAAAGATGGCACCTTCTCTGTCCGTAAGGGACCGGTTTTCACAAATATCATTCTTGCGGATGAAATAAACCGTGCTCCATCAAAGGTTCAGAGCGCCCTGCTTGAAGTTATGCAGGAACGTCAGGTTACAATCGGAGAAACAACATTCAAGGTTGATGAACCCTTTCTCGTTTTGGCTACACAGAACCCTATTGAGCAGGAGGGAACATATCCTCTTCCTGAAGCGCAGGTTGACCGTTTTATGCTAAAAATTGTTGTCGGTTATCCGACTCATGAAGAGGAAAGAAAAATTGTCGATCTGATGTCTGTTGAGCAGAGTGTAAAGGTTAATAAAGTTATCGGTCCTGCTGAGATTTTAAAAGCTAGAAAAGCTGTAGAAAGCATATATATAGACGACAAAATTAAAGATTACATAGTTAAGCTTGTCGGTGCAACACGTGATGCTACAGCGGCCGGCATAAAGGATCTTAAAGGCTTAATAGCTTTCGGCGCTTCTCCGAGAGCCTCTATTTTCCTCACGCAGGCTGCGCGAGCACATGCGTTTATTAAACGGCGCGGTTTTGTCACTCCCGAAGATGTTAAGTCAATCGGTGCTGACGTTCTGCGTCACCGCATTATTCTGACATATGAAGCTGAAGCTGAGTCTCTTGACACAGATGCAGTTGTACGTCGCGTGTTTGACGCAGTAGAGGTTCCGTGAAATTCATAACGGTACTGCTTATCGTTCTTGTTTCTTTGGTTTCCGCCAAAAAGGTTCTGGTGTTCGACGAGAACAGCGGAATACAGTGGGTTGATCAGGATGCAAATACAGGTAAGAAGTTCGAAGTTCCTGAAATAAAGCAGAAAAAAAAGGTCGTTGTAATTGAAGAGGGCCCTCTTCGAGTGCCCGATCATGTTAAGACTCAGCCGCTGACAGCGGCAATGATGAGGGAGACCGGACAGAAATTCTATTTAAACGGCGACTATGCTGAAGCAAAAAAGTATTTCGACCGTGCCTATGAAATGGAGAAAGATCCGCTTGATATGTTCTGGCAGGGCGCAATTCTACGAAAGCAGGATCGCATCCCTGAGATGGTTAAAATTTTCAAATACATACTTGAAAAGAATCCCGGGCATGAAGCCGCTGATGACGCTCTTTTCTATCTTGCCGTTGAAGATCAGAAAAAGGGTGATTACGAGTCAGCGTTGCTTAAATACAGAGATGTTATTGAACGATATCCGGAAGGGATATCTATTGTCGGCCGCTTTCTTTTCCGTGATGAAGCAAGAAAACAGCTGCGCGCAATTCAGGCCGATATTTCGAGCAGACTTTCGCTTTTAGGTATTGTTGACGGCCCTTTAGCAGAGCTTCTGCGCAATTTTCAGAAAGAGAATGACCTTCCTGTTACAGGTTCGGCTGATTCACTTACTGTAAACACATTGATCGCACTGTCTGATGGCATTGAGCAGAAAATGAAGAGTGGTATTTCCGATAAACAGGGTATCGGCAGTTTTAGAAGGGTTATTCTTGGTGCAATAGCACTTCTGCTTGCTGTGAATATACTGTGGACCACACGTATCATGAAGACAACAACTGATGAAGGTGTAAGACTCAAAATTTTTGCAAGGGATATTGTAAAGTGATTCCGTCAGATGTAATAAAAAAAATCAGACGCATTGAAATAAGAACCCGTCGTCTTGTGAACGATGTTCTGTCAGGCGAATATCAGAGCGCTTTTAAAGGGCGCGGTATGGAGTTTTCTGAAGTACGTGAATATACACCAGGAGATGAAATCAGATCGATTGACTGGAATGTAACGGCTCGTTATGGAAAACCATATGTTAAGATATTCAAAGAGGAACGAGAGCTGACAATTATATTTGTTGTTGATGTCAGCGGCAGCGGTGATTTCGGAACGATCGAAAGAATGAAAGGGGAGATCGGCGTTGAATTATGCGCTGGACTGGCCTTCTCAGCAGTTCGGAATAATGATAAGATAGGTCTGCTGCTATTTTCTTCGGAGAACGAGCTATATCTGCCCCCTAAGAAAGGGAAAAATCATGCTCTGCGCGTCATCAGAGAGCTCCTTTTTGCAAAGCCGAAGAAAAAGGGTACCGACATAGCTTCGGCAATATCCTACATAAATCAGATTGTAAAAAAGAAGGCTGTTATTTTTCTTGTGTCTGATTTTCTGGACAAAAAGGATTATCTTACTGCGTTACGTGTAGCAAACAAGAGACATGACATTGTAGCTGTAACACTTACAGATCCCCGTGAAGAGGTGATTCCTCCAATAGGACTTGTAGATTTGGAAGATCCGGAAACCGGCGAAGAAATACTTGTAGACACATCTGATTTATATTTTCAGGACACTTATAAAAAGAAGCAGGATACTTTTAAAGACGACTTAGCAAAAGGCTTTAGAAAAATCGGTGTTGATAAAATTGATGTCAGAACAGATCACGACTACGTAGAGCCATTGCTTGCCTTCTTTCATAAGCGCGGAAAAAGAAAAGCTGCATGATAGAGACGCGCTTTACCGTCCGTTCTTTTGATAATCCTCTTAAAAGAGAGGAATATGATCTGCTGCCGAAATATCCAATCACTGTTATTCTTGACAACCTAAGATCGGCTTTTAATG
>JAEUSG010000388.1 GCA_016788315.1 Fibrobacterota bacterium
ACTCATATAACCCACATAGGCATCCATAATCACCCGGGTCCATCCGGCCATTCCGAACCGGTTGGCTGCTGCAGAGGCGCCGTAATCCACAACAAGCTGTGCATTAGGCACGGTGAACAACAGCTTTGTTCCGGCGGCAATAGCATTGGGGGTTTTGGCACGGTCTGTGATTCCGTTTAATGTGATGGTGTAGCTTGCAGTAAAGCTGAGCGGCGCTGAGGTCAGGGTAACGGTTTTCCCGTCTGCTGAAAGAGCTGCACCCCGGACGATGCCGTTATTGTCAAGTGAATAGTGTGTCGTATTAACTGCAGAAGCGGAATCAAGCGGTTCTGTAAAGGTGAGAACAATTGTGGAACAGCGGGCGATTAGAGGTGAAAGAGTCACCAGGGAAGGAGGAATTGTATTGGCAGAGGTGGTCACAGCGGCTGGTGTGGACTGAGAGGATTTCATCTGAACAGCATTCACCGCAGCCACCGTGTAAAGATAACGCGTCAGTTCCGTAAGAGCAGAATCACGGTAAGTCAATGTATCGGTCCGACCCACCTCTTTCCCATCGCTGAAAACAATGTAGCGGGTCACTGGGTTTTCAGGATCAGTGGATAAATTCCAGCTGATCTGCACCACAGTATCCGAAAGAGCAGTGGCATTGACATTTTGCGGTGTGGTTGGGGGAGTAACATCTGCTACAGGTGCCCCGCGCCGATACCGGTAGGCATAGACCCGCGTTTTGTAGTTAACCACAGCAATATAGAGAAAGACACTGTCCGCCGAATCATAAAAGAATCGACCGTAACAGCGGTCACCAGCCATTGAGGGCAGGACTCCCTTGGTGGTGATGAGTTCCACGCTGCTGTCTTTGGCATGGAATACAACAAATTTACTGCCCCCTTCATTGGGAATGAGCAGGTCATCCCACACTTCGTCATAGCCACTGTAGACCATGCTACCCACTGGAAGCACCGCCTGCTCTGACCAGGATCGTGATGCCACATCATATACCGATACGGCATGCGTACTCACATTGTTTACGGTTTTCGGATTCACCATAAAAAACTGTGCCCTTTTTCTTGAAGGGATGAGGCTTCCATCATAACCGGATGGCTTGTAGGAACCGGTAAGACTGACCTGTGACCATTTATCAAGGGATGCATTGTACGAATAAAAAACATCATTACTATAAGCATAATAGAGGCTATCGAATGAGCAGTAGGCACCGCATTTGGCTTCGCCCGTTGGTTGGGTCATCCGGGTCTGATTCCCATAGCTCCATTTCGCGGTAGCCGGATCAAAGAGCCAGGTGTCCTTTGGAAGGGTGTTGCCCGGGCAGCTCCAGAGCGGCGAATAGGTAGGTCCGGACCACATCACCATTTTATCAACATGGTCCAGATATTCAATCATGTCATAGGTATGGCGGGAAGCGGGCCGTCCACTGCTTTTCAGCATTCCTGGTGTGACGGTGTCAACATTGGAGCAGGTATAGGCCGAACCCGGGTCAGCTGTATAAGGGATGTTCCATGTGGCCGTGGCAATATCAAAAATCGGCACATCATTCAAATAGCCATCCCAGTGGCCGCCTCCGAACATCATGAACCGGTTACGCGAACGGTCGTAGCCACCACCGGAGTACGCATTTCGTCCGCCTATATCAATTCCTGCACTGTCCAGTATCATCCAGCTATTCGCTGGGAGTGTTGCCAGTTTTGGATTGGTGGCTGTACACACAAGCGAGACGGAAAGAAGCAGAATGAAAAACACCTTCATGATAGAACTCTCCTACTTTGAAGAAAGGATTCACCGGAGGCTTGTCCGGTCCCGCTCCTTATAACATTGTTTCCAATGTTGTTCCGGGTCAAATTATCAATGCAGCCACCAAAACCCCCTTACTGCTGTAACAACACTTTGCGGGAAAAGATACGGTTCCCAGCCACAACTTTGACCAGGTATACGCCCGCAGGAAATCCGGCTGGACGCCAGGTCCATGCATGCTCTCCCGCCTTAAAGACATGGGCTGCCGCAAGCCGTCCCCGGATGTCGTAAATCTGCGTGTGGCCCCCTTTTATTGTCCCGTGAAGGCCAATGCAGAGTTCGCCGGAAAAGGGATTGGGAAGTGTACTGAAATGTAAAGGTCCCATCGCTGCACCCGACAGCTCCACCGCAATGGTGGCTCCGGCCAGTTCTATTTTGTCGCAAATAAGCGTGGCGGAGTTACTGTAATTACAGTTGATGTTAACCAAAGTCCTGCTACCAGCCGATGCTGCAGTCACCAAATACACGGAGGTTCCAGTATCCCGGGGCTGAATGGTACAGGCGGTCATATTATACCAGGTTCCGCTCGTCGCCGAGCCACTTGTAAAGGATATTCTCGGCGTGAACGTGATTGGCGCAGATGAATTATTATACCAGGTCACTACAATCCTGTTGCCATCTTTGAAAGTAAAGGCTGGTCCTGTAACCCCCTGGTGATTGTAGGAACCATTGTTTCCGACCAGGATGGTTGTACCGCCCGGCCCGAAACTCCGGAACCCCGAATATCCCTGCACCAGTACGGAATCCCAGCCAGGCAGACCAAAAAGACAAGCATTGGCCGTTGCGCCGAAATCCACAAGCAGAACATTCGGTAATCGAAAGGTCATACGGGTATCTGTTGCTATGATGTTACGAGCCAGAGAGGCATCCCTCACGTTGTTGATAGTCAGAACATACTCCTGGTCGGGAACAAGGGCAGATGTTGACAATGTAATACTTTTATGGTCAACGGAAAGAACTACAGCAGTAACATTAGCACCTGAACCAAGGCTGTAGGCAGACAAGGCAACTGCGCTCGCAGAGTCCACTCTTTCGCTAAACAACACCATGACACCGTTGTTCAGGGCGGTTAGTCGGATGACAGTCGGAGCCGAGGTATCGGCCCGGGTGGTGGCAACGGCTGGACCTGCGGCGGCTGAAACCAGACCGATTCCGTTTACAGCCTTGACAGTGTAGCTGTAACGGGTGTTTTCAGTCAGGCCGGTATCCTGCATGGCAAGAGTGGCAGTGCGTCCTATTTCCGTATTGTCGCGATACAGAATGTAGGTTTCAACACCACTTTGCGCGTCAGCAGATGCAGTCCAAGTCAAAGAGACCACCTTGTCCGAGAGTGCGGCAGCGGTGAAGGCACCGGGTACCGACGGAGCTGTGGTGTCGCGCTGATCGCAGCAGCCGGGATTATAGTCCGGCCAGTTCGAAGGAATGGGATACACGGCATTGAAATAATCCTGGCAGGTCCTGGCCAGGGCGAGGTCGTTCAGGTATTCTTCCAGGTTGGTATAACCGTCGGCATCGTGGTCTTTGACACCATCGGTGGAATCTGCAGGTTTGAACCCCATACCCGTTTCCCAGAAATCAGGCATACCGTCATTATCCGAGTCAGCTGGCGCGTCTGGTCCAGAGGTAATCATAGCATCATCGCATTTACCCAGAGCGCCTGTTCGGTTGCGCGCTTCGGCTACCGTCCTGATGTTCATTGGATCACGTGGCCAGGCACCAGCCCGGTCCAGCACCTGCGTATATGCCACGGACGCCGGCGTAGTGGTCACGGGAATGGCAGACATTACCCAAGGTGTTGCCACACGAACAGGGTCTCTTCCGAAGCGGTGATCAATTATGGTGTCGCTCGGAACACCGCCGTCCCAGGAGTTTCTGGTGCGGTCAAACGCGCAGCCGGATTCATAGAATCGGGTTGAGTTTGCCAGACTCACTGGAGGATACAGATAGGCTTCGTGAGAAGGTCCTTCCCGGTAATAATTACCGACAAGGTTGACGTGCACAGGTCCCGGACTGTTAAGTATGGTAACCATGTGTATATTGAAGTTGTAGTTGACATTGTTGCGAAGGTCAATCATTCCGTTGTTCGGTGCCACTGCTTCGTACCAGTGGATTTCCGGACCCCGTTTGTTGTGATGTGCCACGAAATTATGATGCAACGTTAACTTGTTGATTTTACTCCCTGCCAGAAGCATGCCGTAAACCTGGCCAGTGGGGCCTGAATTGGTGATGGTACTCCATTGAATTGTGAAATTCGACGTATTGGCCATATCAAGACATTCATCTCCGCCGCCTGAAAAGTCGCAATGGTCGATAATGTAGTTGTAGGAGTTGAAATGCTGAAAAGAGTGGTTACCTCCATTAGCGCCCTGACTTTGGACGCGAAAACGTAAAAAGCGCCAAATGGCGTCATGAAACTGACAAGCCTGATACTGCCAAAGCGGACCATCCTCGCTCCCTCCGCCGGTGATGGTGACACCTCCTGGAGAGGTCTGGCCTGCGACAGTAACATTAGAGAGATTTTCATTTTCTATCTTTATCGCCAGAGTTCCTACATCAATGACCCCGCTGACCTTGAAAACAATGGTCCGAGGACCCGGAGTGGTAATGGCGCTTCGGAATGAACCGGGTCCGTCGGCGTTCGTATTGGTGACAAAGATAACCTTGCCCCCTCGTCCACCCGCTGTTTCAGCACCATAACCTTCCGCTTCAGGAAAAGCGGGCAACGCACCAAGTGATGCTGTCAATAGTATAAGTAACAGGGCCAAGACATTGATTTTCATACGATATGCTCCTTACGAGTTTAAATTTTGAAATCAGACAATTTGTATATGCAAAATTAAAACCATTACTCTATTTTAGCCTAACCTGTTTAATGATAGATTGTTACAAAGTATGTGGGAATTAATAGTAGATTCAAAAAAATTCAATAGAGACTATTTAGATACTTTAATGACACCTTAATGATACTTGTGTTATGATTCTGGAGTCAGTACTACCAGCCAAACTGGCAATATTTATGACTCCATCAAATAGATCAATTTTACCTTTCACATATTTTCAAGAAACGACATGGCGTTTCGCCAGCTAAATACAGGTCACTTTTCTAGATGTTTATCACTAGCGCAGTAACAATAGCTTTCTGTTTGCATGATAATCTCCTGCTGTAAATTGCGCGATATATACACCGGGAGAGAGGCTTTTTCTTGAAAGGTTTATAGAATAATTTCCACCATTTTTATGTTCATCCATTGCGTGTGAAATAAGTCGTCCGCAAATGTCATAAACATTTATAGAGACCCGCGCTGGTTCAGAGAGCTTAAAATTAATTAACCCGCTGCCTGTTGGTATTAATAAGATTGGTTCTGAGGCAGATTTTAGATGTGAAACGGACAACGGAGGTTTCTCCATATCCGGTTTTGGCGCTTTATCGACACCATTGCCAAGAAAAAAACTTAGATGAGGAGGTTGATTATAGGATGATTGCTCCGCTGAAACTCCAGCACGATAGCCGGGATCGTGCATAAGAGTATAAAGACGGTTGGTTGTTGGAATAATCGTAGTATAAAGATAAAGTTTTGAAGCACCATCATGGAGTATGACTTCTTCCCTCCAATCACCTAATAGATCGGCCGATATATTAGGAGTTGACTTTGTTCCATTACAGGAATTACCGATCAATGTTACAAGACGCGTTGTAAAGCTGCCGGTCCACTTGTCAATTTTATTTCCATCAAGAAGTTCGTCCTGAAGATCGCCATCCCAATATACTCGAAAGTTAACCGTACCCTTATTCGAGGAGAGTTTAAGACCCTTACAGCTGTAAATGCCGTCTGTACAACTTGACCACATCTCATATCCAGGAGAACTGCTGTCTATATCAGCAGCTATTCCCCGTCCAACATCCGAATTTTCCGTCACTTTATAGCCCCATAATACAGCGCCGGTAACTGCATCTGCCATATATGAACCATATGATCCGGCCACAACTCCTTCTCTGACAAGCCATAACTCTTTTCCATTTCTTGATGGATCCAGCTTCCCGATATGTCCAGCATCACCATGCCCCATTCCATTAGCAAATAATAATTTTCCATCATCATCGAGTGCGGATGCACCAAAAAAGACTTCATCTTTTCCATCATCGTCAACATCTTCAACCATGATACCGTGGTTTCCTTGATCGCTCATGCTTCCGTACCCGGTAGTTTTCCGTGAATCAACTGACCAACGCTCTGTCAGTTTCCCGTCACGATAGTCCCATGCCGTACATGTTAGACGGTAATAGTATCCCCTTTGAAAGATTATACTGGGACGCTTTCCGTCAAGCCATGCGGTTGCCGAATTAAATCTATCTACTCTGTTTCCGTAATCATCACCCCAATTGGACTTCAAATAGCTGCCGCGTGCAACTACAAAATTTGCTGTAGCCATCTCTTTCCCGGTTTTCCCATTAAATACAGTCAAATATTCCGGACCGGCAAGAATGTATCCGTCTAAGTTTCGGTAATCGACAGAATCAGTATCTTCGGCTGCTGGTCCAAGATTTAAATATGTACCTGTGCCATCCTTCGTACCTGGTGCTGTTTTACAAACAACTTCAGCAAATCCATCTCCATCGTAATCATAAACCTGGTGCTGGGTGTAATGAGCACCTCCACGTATATTGACGCCTAGATCTACTTTCCATAAACAGGTTCCATCCAGCTTGTATGCGTGAAGGTAAACTTTGTCAACGAAACCGGATAGCGAATTGTCCTTTGTGTTGTTAGGGTCATATTTGACAACAAGCTCATATTCACCATCTCCGTCCAGATCACCCACATTAATATCATTCGGAGCATAAATCGGTGAAGGCTGCTGAAGATTTATAGTCAGACAATTAGATGCCCATACTGAAACTTCTTTTGAAGAAACCGTTTCAATGTTATTTATTACGGATCGAACACTGTACTTCGCCTGTGCACTTCCATTAGAGTCGGTAAAGTTTGAAGCACCCGATATTGGAACTGTATTTATTTTACTGGAACCTCTATAAATATTAAACAAGATATTATCGGGATCATTTCCGAAAATACGCCAACTTAGGAATACTTTGGAACCACCTGCATTGACAGCTACGAGCCCTCGATCCAATGTTTCCATCTGGCGCTGTGGGAAAACTTGTATGAATGTTAAACAGATGAATACAATTACAATAATTTTATTTGCTGAGTTTTTCATATATCTATGTCAATATATGAAGCCATTTCCCTCGAAAACAAGTCATTTGTACCGGCACTGCTAAAAACGTTAATATTCACTCTTGTAAAGTAGGTCTGACTGGAGTAAATAAATTCTCCAACAATTTTGAAGCGTTCGGTACAACAGAGGCAACTGCATAAAGCGGAAAGGAATCAACCCATTCACCCTGCTCAAATGGACCACCCCAAAAGCGTATTCCTTTGCCACAGCCAGGACGACTTTCCAGGAATCGTTTCATGCTTTTCATGTGACCAGCTGCACTACTCTTGACTTCCACAGGACAGACCAATCCGTTTCTTGACATGAGAAAATCTATCTCTGCACTTCCTTCTGAACCATTCTTCTGCCAATAATACAGCTCAGCTCTTCTATCGGGTGACGAATATGCCATCAATTCTCTGCCAACAAAAAACTCTGTTATTGCACCACGGTTGATTATAGCAGCTGCGGTATCGATTACCCATTCTGCTATATCAACCTGAAGCATGTTCTGAGCTAAACCAAGATCAAGGAAGAGCCCTTTGAAATGTTCCGGATCTGCATCTGCTCCAATTGGTATACCTCGTCCACCGGCCTGTGTTATTTTGTCTGCAATGCCTGCCTTTACTAACATATCAAATGCTACTGATAATTCTCTCTTTCTAAATCCACCAGGGACTGTATGATATCTGAATCTCTCGCCGAGTGCAGGAGGTATGGCGTTAAATATTAGATCCAGATATTTTATCTGATGTTTTTTGCCATATTTAGTGAAATCCTGTCTGAACGATTGTATCAGACTATTGTGTATTGCCGTGATTTTTGAGGCATCTGTTTTTTCGACCCAGGATTTTACTGCTTCCGGCATACCACCAACCACAAAATAACGTCCTAGCATCGTTATAAGTTTGGAATGAACTGCTTGAGGAAATGGCTCATTAACATTATGCTCGACAATTGCACGAACCAAACCGCCTTCATTTTGTGCGGCTAAAAATTCCATAAATGATAATGGATACATATAAAAAGAGGTAACTCGCCCTACAGGAATACCTATTTCCTCAATAGCAAATTCAAGCAAAGAACCTGCTGCAATTACGTGCAGGTCTGGCATTATTTCGTAAAAGTAACGAAGGGCAGCAATTGCACGTGGAGCTTCCTGAATTTCATCAAAAAATATCAGTGTTTTGCCTGGAATTATTTGCTGTTGATAGAGTAGTGTAAGGTCTTTGCAAATACGGTTCACATCCAAGTCTTTCTCAAACAAACTTTTCAGCTCAGGCTGCAAGTCGAAGTTTATCTCAATATTGTGGTTGAAGGTACGACTAAGCTCGCGAATTATAAATGTTTTGCCAACCTGACGAGCCCCCCTAATTAAAAGTGGCTTCCTGTCTGGATCATTTTTCCATGATAATAATGAGCTAAAAATGTGTCGTCTCATGTATTTGCCTGTTATTAAACAAGATAACTATTTGTATGGTCGTTTTCAATAGTAAATATCTGCCACTGATGGTCGTATTTAATAGATAATTATCAATATTTATGGTTGTATTTACTAGATAACTATAATAATATTACATTAAATACTTAAAATTTGAACTGTAAACCAGCTGAAAGAGTATTCTCAAAAGAGAATTTAGACTGACCACTATTGTCTGACTGACCATCTGCGGAAGAACTCTGTTCTGAAAGCTGCTCTTTAATGCCAAGCAGTACGCGGTCTGTTATAACGAAATAAAGGTGTTTGTATCCCACCTTAAGATTAAGTGTCGGTCCGCCCCAGTAACCAAATTTACTGCCGAAAGATTCTGGATTTACCGGTGCATAACTTACGCCGGCTGCAGATAAAGCTGCTCCTTTTAAGGTAACACCATTTTCCCTCTTTATAAATCCTCCTGAAACACCAGGACCGAATGTCAGGATACCTGGAATTATTCTGAATAAATGGGCATAGTCAAAAAGAGCACCATAGACCTTTGCATTTGTTTCCAAGTAAAAAGTATCGTTGACGGCATTTGTTTTCTTGAGATCGCGGGTGATTCCCGGAAAGTAATAACCGCTGATGCCGAAATAGTCACGGCCATCATCCCAGCCAATTGACATAAGAGGTGCGAAGGGAAGATCTGACTTATAATCCAGATTAAGACGGATTGTATCAGAGGAATTTACACCAATTCCAGAATATTTTAACTCTTGATTCAGCTCTGTCCTTCTAAAAAAGAGAGTTGTTCCGACTGTAATAGAAAAAGGTGTTCGTTCAATCAGTGTAATATTCAATGGAGTTTCCTGATTCTCTATTACCTCAATCTTTTGACGAAGTTTTCGATAACCTTCACGACGAATTAGGATTTTGTGTGCGCCGGACGGAATGTAATCAATTACGATGCTCCCTTTACCATATAAAGAGTCATCAATCACTATTTCTGCGTCTGATGGATTTACAATAATATTAAGAGAACCGACCGGACTGTTTGATATTCCTTTGTATTTGACTACCTTCCTGCCCCGCAGTCTGGCAGTTATCGATGCATCCTCCTGTTCTTTCAGGCCGGCCAATTGAAGGGCCGCATTCCGGATACCGGTAAGCATAATCTCTTCAATATCCTTATCGATAAAATCCAGTTTAATACTTTTACTGATCTCTCCGCTTTTTACACTTACAGAACGTAAATTTACAGAATAAACTCTGCCTATTTTATCTATGCTGCCAAGCACAATAAATTCTACATTCAGCAGCTGCCCCGCCTCAACAGCACATGCCGCATCTGTGCAGCCGGTCTGCTGAAATCCCTGTTCTTTGAGAATAACCTCCATCTGTCCACGTTCTACAACAATGAATTTCTGCGTTTCGAACAGCTCCGTGCGTAAACGGTTCGACAATGTCTGCAGATCATCCGCCGACAGACCTGCACCTGTAAGATCGATAACTGCAATGTTCGGCTTAGTTTCAGCTGCCGAAAGTGTTGCGAGAGAGATTATCATCAGGAATAGAAAATGTAAAATTACACTGTTTTTCATTTGTCCGCCTTATGCTGTTTCAAAATGTTAACAAAAATGCTTCAACTAGAAAATTATATCATCTATCATACACAGATCAATATCAAGGATCATTTGATAAAGCGATAAACAATAGTTTTATCCATCAGTATTTCATATTCATCCATTCTTATTGAGGTCAAACCGCACTATATTAATCCATGACGCAAAGGAGGTGTCATGCGATTATCGGAGCAGACTCATGCCATTGCCCGCCCCATGCTTCGGGGCGAACTAGCCCATCATTATTCCTATCTCGAGCCGCAGCCTGACTTCAATTCCCTTAATGCATTGACGCCCAATAAACGTTATGCAGCCCTTGCACAGATTGCCGCGGAAAGGGCTCCTCTCTTTATTCGTCCCTTTGAACGCATTGCGGGTGCAGCCACCCTTCGCGAGGGCGCCGAACACCGCTTTTTCGACATGCCGTCAATCAGTCACACAACTCTCGATTTCGGTTCAATAATGCGGATGGGCCTTTCGGGGCTTGAAAAAAAAGTCAATGAACGCCTTTCAACAGCAAATGAAAAGGGGCGTGACTTTCTGGAGTCTTCGCTTCTCTGCATTCAGGCGCTGCGTCATTGGAACTACCGCTATCTGTCAACCTTAGATGAACTCATTGCCAGTTCAAGCGATCCTGTTTGCAAGGTTTATATGGAAGTCCGGAACAATATGGCTCGTGTGCCGGAAAATCCACCATCCACATTCCACGAAGCTGTGCAGTCCTTCTGGTCATTGTACGCCTTCATACGGCTCCTGGGTAATTGGAGCGGATTGGGCCGCCTTGACAAAATTCTTGGCCCTTTTTTGAATGCTGACCTGGATTCCGATCGATTGACAATTGATGAAGCCCGTGAAATTCTGGCCCATTTTTTTATCCGCGGCACAGAATGGACTGCCCTTTTCGGCAATAATTATCACTGGGGTGGATCGGGCGATAAGCAGTTTTACCAGAACATCCTGATTGGCGGTATTGATGAGTCCGGCTGTGAGGTAACCAATTCGGTGAGTTACCTGATTCTGGACATTGTCGAAGAGCTGGGAATCAGTGACTTTCCCATTTCGGTCAGACTCAACCGCCAATCGCCGGAACTGCTGATAAAGCGGACAGCCGAGGTCATCCGCAAGGGCGGCGGCATAGTTGCCTGGTACGATGAGGCGCGTGTAATCGAATCGCTGGTCAAATTCGGTTTTCCTTTACATCATGCGCGTGAATTCACCAATGACGGCTGCTGGGAGGCCATAATCGGCGGCAAAACCGCTTTCAGCTATACGTCGTTCGATATGCTGGCCCATTTTCAACTCTCACTTCAGGAATCCGCTGTAAATGGTGACAATTTCGAAGAACTTTACAACCGCTTTTTCAAACGCGTAAAAGGAGAGATATCCAAACATATTGAAACCCGCACTTCGGGATTCATGAAAACAAACGCACCCGCTCCATTTTTATCGTTATTTGTTGAGGGCTGCATTGACAAAGCCCGTCAATACACGGAGCAGGGCGCCCTGTATTCGATATTTGCATTGCACGCAGGCGGCATGCCTGATACAGCAAATGCACTGACCGCGGTGAAGAAGCTGGTCTTTGATGAAAGACAGATGACACTGAAGGAATTGGCTGACGCGGTTGCCAATGATTGGGAAGGAAAGGAGGAGTTGCGTGCCATGATTCGCATCTCCTTGACACGCTACGGCAACGATGATGGTACTGCAGATGCTTCGATGACCCGCCTTTTCAACGATTATACAGAAGAAATGGCTAAAGTGCGTTCCGTCAATGGTGTCCTGATACCGGCCGGTCTTTCAACCTTCGGCCGCCAATTGGAATGGCGGCAGACCCGGACAGCCACACCGGACGGGTTCAAGCGAGGGGCTATTCTATCGGGTAACTCATCACCAACTCCGGGCACCGCATATAATGGACCCACTGCTGTATTACGCTCTGCAGGAAAACTTGATTACACGCGATTACCCAACGGCTGCGCACTGGACCTCTCTCTTGATCCGGGATTGCTTTCCGGAAACGATGGTCTGGAGGCCTTGTGCGCCTTAATAAAAGGCTCTCTTGAAACCGGTGTTTTTCTGGTGCAGGTGAATGTAACCGACCCCGCTCTTTTACGCCGGGCGCAAGAACATCCTGAACAGTTTCCCGAACTAACGGTCCGCATTTCCGGATGGTCAGCCCGTTTTGTTTCGCTCGGACGCCACTGGCAGGACATGGTTATTGAACGGCTCGAGCAGAACGGTAGATATGCACCTCCACCTATAATCATTTCTGTTGCGGAGGATATATGAACGGCAGAGTAGCCAATATCCAGCGTTTCTGTCTTCACGACGGACCAGGTATCAGGACGACAGTTTTTTTACAGGGGTGTCCTTTGCAATGTGCATATTGTCATAATCCCGCCATGCAACCGCGTGAAGGCGGACGTTCTATGAGTGTAGAAGAAGTTATGATGCAGGTGGAGAGAGATATACCATTCTATAGATCAGAAGGAGGGTTGACACTCTCCGGCGGCGAACCTTTGATGCAGGCAGCTTTTTCAGCTGCCCTTCTTGAGGCAGCCCGCATGCGGGGCATCAATACCTGTGTTGAAACCTCCGGTGCCGGAACTTCCGAAGCGGTTCGTCAACTGGCCCGACACACGGATCTATTTCTTTGGGATGTAAAGTTTACAGAACCGGATGTCGTGCTACCAATAGATAAACTGAGGGCAGTTGAATCGGCTGGCGCCGGTATAAGACTGCGTACTGTTCTAGTCCCGGGGATTGATGAAGAGGCGGTGAGAACAAAACTGCTTGGAGCAGCCCGTCAATTGTCCAACTGCGAGTATGTTGAACTGCTTCCATATAACGAGCTGTCAGGCGCCGGGCTGCTCCCGCTGAATACGGTAAGCCGTGGGTGAAAGCCCCGACCACTTTTTGAAATTACGGCTGAAATGAAACGGGTCATCATATCCGTGCGCAAGACCGATGGCATCCACGGACAGCTCTGTTGTCATTAACTGGATAGCCGCCTGTTTCAGCCGAAGGTCTGCAAAATAACGGTGAGGAGAAACGCCTAAGGTTGATTTAAAGAGAGCATGAAGCCTTGGTACTGACAAACCAACCAACCGCGCCATGTCTGCAAGGTCAAGCAGTTTATCATGGTTGCCACGAAACCCCTCAATCAGCGGACGCAGCCGTTCAAGGCCAGCTGCAGGGCTCTCCTTTCCGATTCGCGGTGTTCCTAAAAGAGCAATTTTCCGGACAATATCAAAGCCCGCTTTTTTGCTTTCAAGTATACTTTCCAGCGTTGGAGTTTTTTTCTGCAGCGCACGGACTTTTGACGCCATTTCACCCAGCGGCCGCGCCTGTACGGGTGAAAGTATCAGCGGCAGATCCATAAGCGAAAGAATATCCAATGTGCCGAATAGGGTGCATTGAATATGCAGCCAATTGATCTCCATTGCTCCGTTGATGGTATGATGTACAATCTTCATCTGATGGTTAGCCGGCACCAGAAAAGCTCCACCCTCAGCAGTTCTGCCTACCCGTTTCTGGTTTACCCACAGTTCGTAATGACCTTTGACTGATTGCGCATAAACAGCCCAGGGAATTGTTTTAACGTGGGTGACGGGAGCTGTTGACGCCATGGAACCGCCACCGGCCTGCAACCGGGAGATGTTGATCCCTTCGTAGAACAGAGGCATTTTCAAAAGTTCATCCATACCGTTTCCTCAATATATGTTGACTTTAGTCAATTTGCTACGATAAAATAAAATTACATTATACAAAACTGAATTCATACATTGACTAATTTACCTCTTTTCTGAAGCGACTTGGACTCTTACCCGTATATCTTTTGAACAATCGAAAAAAATGTGAGTAATCATGAAACCCGAGTTCTGCTGCAACAGGCGGCGGAGTATCCCGGAAAAACCTCAGAAAATCCTTTGCCTTCTCCAGTTTCAGCTGCATCAGATATCTATGAGGTGTAAGGCCTGTTTTTTCCCTGAATGCAATAATGAAATTGGATACGGGCATGGATGCAATCTCCGCCAGTGTTTTTACAGATATTCTCAATTTGTAATTACGATGGATATAAGCCAGAGCGTCATCCAGCCTTTCGAAAGAATCACGATTATCAGGCCTTTCCGGAAAGCGGCGTGAAGAGTCTGCATCAGGCTGCAGTGCCAGAATTAAGGAGGTAGCCACAATTGAACTTCGTGTAAGTCTGTTCGGCTCTCTTTCATTAAAAATGGCTTCCAGCTGTTTTAAATATCTTTGTACAATTTTTGGTTTAGCTGCCGTAAACATTGGTTGAAAACCGATGTCTTCGACCTTAAGTGCCTCTGTGTTTTTTATGTATGGTGTAAATTCAAAAACAAAATAGCTCAGCGGTGATTTGTATGGTTTTAATACCATTGCTTCTCCCGGCGCCCATATGTGTACCCCTTTGGGGCGAACAAGAAAGCTCTTATCATTTTTACAAACTTCTAAAATACCCTGTGTTACAAAATTGAGAGTAAATGAGACAGAGGCTGAATTTAATTTTTTGTCATAGTGGAGAGTCCGATATCTCTCTCTATGGTGACAGGCAAGGACTTCAATGCCTATCAAAGGATTTCTCGCTTTATTTATCATATTATAATATACATATTTGAACAAATTCTGTACATTGCATGAATATATATATGGCTGTATCTTATGTGTATAACAGTCCACAGCAAATTCACCATGCAAGGAGTCACCATGATCCGCATAATTTTTATAATTCTTTATTCATCAGCAATGCTTTTATCTCAAATCAACAACTGGGTTCAGATTACAGGAAACCAAACTGGACTACGTCCTTATGGAGCCCTGGTTTACATTCCGGACAGTAACTCATTTATCCTCAGCATGGGCACCTTTGAACAAAACGCAAGTCAACCGTATACCGAAATGGGTTTTAACTGGAATTCCGGACAATGGACCAATCTGCTTCCGCATGATTCACTTTATGGCAAATGGGCAAACATAACCGGCAACACCTTCGGAAAGGGAGTTTATAAGGAACCCTATTTCGACCTATACACAATTGACGGATATCTACGCCCCAATCTTTATCCGGTTAAGGGTCCGAAAGCTTATTATCAGTTTGCCTATAACAGCGATAATGGACGGATTTTTTATTACCTGAATAACAAAACTTTCTCATACGACACCAGAACCAGAAGGTGGAATGACCTTGCCCCTGCTACAAATCCGGTTCTGAATTGTAAAGGAGGTTCTCTCGCTCTTATTTGGGGCGCAATGTGTTATGATCCTGTAAATCAGGAAATTTTATTGTTCGGCGGTGGCGGAGCTGATGTCGACAGTGGCAATGTAGGTACCTGGATATACAAACCCTCCAGCAATACATGGACCCGGCTGACACTTTCAATTCAACCTCCTCCCAGAGCAATGTCGCAAATGGCTTACGATGCTAAAAACAAAGCTATAGTGCTTTTTGGTGGTGACCACCTTGATTATCTGTTATGCGACACATGGATTTATGACTGCACTTCAAAAACATGGATTGAAAAAAGTCCTTCTGTAAGTCCGCCTGCAAGAGCGGGTCATGCTCTTCTTTATCTTCCCCGCAGCAAAAAGGTTGTGCTAATCGGAGGATATAAGTACACTTCCTGCGCAACCTGGGGATGTGATCCTCAAAGTCAAGTTTTTGATATATGGGTTTACGATGCTGCACTGAATACCTGGCAATATCTGACCACTCCCTCATCAAGCCCTAAATATCTCAGCCATGTTATTTCAACTGCAATGATGGTGTGCGATACTGCCGACAATATTCTGGCGTTGGGAGATACAATTAGAAACTGGTACATGACAGCAAAAACTTTTAAAATGCAATGCGATCCATCCAGAACAGATGCAGCTGAAACCATAAGACTTGGAATTAATGGTAAAACTGAGGTTCACAGAACAGGTTCATATTTACCATCATTTTATGATGCTAATGTTCCTGCTGTTGACACCGCATTAAACGAACAGACTTTAAAATCTTTACCTCCGAATGTATGGACAAAAATATCCACGCCCAAAAACCATCTTTTTAACCGAGATTACGGATATGCTGTTTACGATTCAGATAGAGATTTAATCTTACGCTGGGCCGGCGGCCATGCAAGTTACCATGGAAACGATATGCCTCAGTATTCACCACACACAAACCGCTGGCATATCAGCCATGAACCTGCGCTACCAATTGAATTCAATTATGCCAATGCAATGTCTCCATTCAACATGGATTTTTACAACCGTCCTATGATGACCGGCCATACTTACAGCACATACAGTTATGATCCTGCAATCAAACGTCTTGTCCTTTTCACATGGAGAAAGACCTACCTTTACAATCCAACAACTATGCTATGGGAAATGGATAAGCAGATTGCAAACCATCCTGACATGGTCGATTTGAATTCATATCCTGAGATCCGTATGTATTCCTCCCTCACCGGTACACCGCACGGAACTTTGGGCTGGATTCGTACAAAACCTTATCCCTTTACTACCGCCCTATTTCTTTTGGATCCTGACAGCCTTAGGTGGAAGAGGCTCTCTATCTCCTTATCCATTCCTCCCTTTTACGGTGACAACGGAGGAACTGCATATGACAGTAAGAGAGATCGTGTGATGCTCTATCGCGGCGGTTCTGATACTGTGTGGTTCTACAATTTTAAAACCGGCTCCCTGTCAATAACCATCCCTTCAGGAACTCCGGCTAACGGCCATGCAGGTCGGGTTGCGGCAATGACATATGATGAAGAAAATGATGTTGTCTATATTCAGGGCGGAATTTATTACGACTGTGAGAATAACTCTTGGAAAAAATCATCTGTTCCTAATGAATCTGTACTGAACAGTTATAATTCCGGAATGGTATACGACCAGAAAAGGAAAATTATCTTCGGAAACGAGACCAATGGTGAGATTTTTGCAATGAAATTCATCAAAGATACAACATCGACAAAATACGAAAGTTCTTCGCCATGCTCCGATAAATCAAGTATTTCCGTACACCCTAACCCGTTCAACCCTTCAACCACATTTTATATTAATATCAAAAATACTAAAACTGTTGATTTTCAAATATTTAATTCTCATGGTGTATTGATTCAGAAGATATTCAGGAGCAAGATTTTAACAAATGGTGTCCATACTATAACATGGAATGGACAAAATATGAACGGACGAAGAGTTGCCAGCGGTATATATACCTGCAAATTCAGCGCCGGTACGTTCAAAAAAACATTTTCAATACATTTTATGAGATGAACAGTATTATTCTCTTTTAGTTCGAGATTTAATATTGTTTCTTAAAAGCCCTGTTATCATTTCGTTTAAAACGTTTTTGAGTTTTTTATATACCTCTTCATCTTCGATAATTCTTAACGCACGTATTACTGCTTCAAATGTTGAAAAGTAGAAATCGTTTTGCGGTTTTCTAACAAAGTTAAAGTCATTATCCTCTTTTGGAAGTGACACCTGGGTAATAGAGTGAAGGATCTTTTCGGTTCGGAAAATCTTTCTTGTCTGCCGCCATGTTCCGTCAGGAACTATAAGGTTTACCGGTTTTGACAATTTTTCAATAAATGTTTTTGTCAATTGCTGTCCTGCATCAGGATAGAGAATCATATTTACATAATCATCTGATCTAATCTCTTCTGGTTTGTAATTAGTGCCTGTCCCTTTTTTTTCAATTATTCTATGGTTGGTCAGACATAAAGAGGTAAGTCTTCCGGTGTTTGTTATCCGCAACAACTCTTTTTGGGGAAGAATCAATGTTATCCTGGTTTGCAATGATATTTTTTCAATTATTTCACAAATACAGATCTCTTTGTGTAAGAGACAGACTTGACAATATTTGATGGACTTCTCAGGTTTGTTATTCAATTTTAATTTGGTTTGCAATTTAAGGTTAATGGTGTCATACCAAACATTTATTAAACAATATATTCATTTGTCTAGTAAGATTTAAGTAAAATTCACATTATTTTTATAATTATTACGGTAAAATACTATCTTACCTGAAATACAATATTTCCAAAAAAGAAAGACTATGAATCGTTTTATATGGACTGCATTATTGATTGCTGTGTTTTTACAACCTGCTTTTCCAGCAAGTGAACCCCGGATGGCAAATGTGGAGAAGCTTCTGGATCTCCTGTATGCTATTCCTGCATATCAGGCATATGTTGTCCCGGATGCAGATCGCGAAACCATCATGCATCAGGTAGTAAATAATGCTGGCGACGAATTACCCATCTTTGAACAGTACGAACCGGCTATAGAGGGCTATTATGTTAACTTTGATAGCGATCGTGAATATTATCGCAGTTATACTGATGAACTAACGGCCTGTAAAGCAGCTTTCCAAAAGGCTTTTTCTGAATAAGTTAATTTTTCAACATATTTAAGGAGTGCTTATGAAATTCATTTCGGTTTACATTAGTCTATTTTTGATTCTGCTGGTTATAATCGCCTGTGAATCGAAAGCTGTTAAGAGACCCTCATTAACCGGGAATCTTCTTTTGGCAAGCGATGCCGGACTCTTACTGAAAAATATAACGACCGGTAAAATTGATACTTTGTCTCCAAATCCACAGGGTTGTTTTTCTCCGGATGGAAAATACATTGCGTATTTCAATGAACAGGAAATGGCAATTTGTATTGTATCAGCAAAAGAGCGCAAAGAGGTAAAAAAAATAACTGTAAATGGCTACAATACCACTTTTAGCATGAGTGCTGCAAACGGCCAGTCCGTCATTTACTGGGAAGATACTGAGCCAGGCAAGAGCCCTGTCATTTTGCGCACCCTTATTGAAACCACCTCGGAGCCGCAGGTAGTCCATACCAATTCGCTGAATGATTCTCCTATGGTTGTCGCTGTGCCTGGCAGTATCTGCGGAAACGGAAAGCAGGGTCTGGTGATTGGTTTTGACAATAATAACGGTTCGCCAATAAAAAGTATTGATGAAATTGATTTTTCTTCTTCGGTACGCCGTAATATCAATTTTGGTGCGGATGCAGGAACCTACAGTAATCTTGAAGTTTCAAAAGATGATAAAATGTGTCTGGCCATCATTGGAAGAACGAGTGGAAAATCAGAAGTTTTGCAGTGGCCCTGGTCAAAACCTGCTAATGCAACAGCCGTTACCCTTCCACCAGCAGTTTCCCGAGCGGACTCGCTTGTTGACAGCACGGCCTATAAAGCTGAAAACTGGCAGATTGCCGCAGCCTCTTTTTCGAGCGGCAGCAGTGATTACATTTGTCTTACAAACGCTTATTACAAATCTCTTGGTGCTAACAGTAAAATAATTGTCGCCACACGCGGCTATATTCTGAACAGAGAAACCAGCGAAGCTGTAGAAGTAAGTAATTTCGGTGTTCTTGACTATTTCCCTGGTGAATTGAAATAGATTAAGACCCTCCTTCATACTCAAGAGCTTGTTGATAGTAGCCTATTTTGTCAACACAGTCCTATAAGTAAGTGTCCGGCTGCCTGCAGTTAATCTGTAAAGATAAATCCCTGCAGTTACGTTCAGGTTGCGATCGTCAACACCTTTCCATACGAAAGTATGGCTGCCGGCTGCCATTGAACCACCAGCAATTGATTTTACATGCTTTCCAGTTATCGTATAAACGTCAAGTCGGACTTCTGTTTGAGTCGGCAGCTGCACAGTTATACGGCTGACAGGGTTAAACGGATTCGGCGAAGAGTTCATAGAAAGTTTTAAACTGCGAATTGACTTATCTGTTGAAGATGGATGATCTGTCAGTCCTGCAATATTGTCAAGTGCAAAGTTCATTTTTACGCGCACTATTCGTGCATTAACAGCATCAGCCACATAAATATAATCCTCGGATGAGCCTACAGATGTAGGCCAGGCAAAGGCGATGGCCGGCTCAGAAACTGTTTCACCCGGTCCGGTAAGCGGCCCGCGGGAGTCGGTGTTTCCATACGCGCCGAAAGTGAGGATGTTGTTGCCTGCATTATCAGAAATGTAGATTTGTGAAGTTGAGGCATTTGGAATTATGATACGTCCATAAGGATCGACATCAAAATAGGAATTACGGCAATTGCAAATGGATGAATTGTCTCCGGCAAATGGACCAAACGGTTGAGGGTAAATAAGAGCAGCACCTGTAACGGATAGGGGGTTTGTATTTACAGCTCCAACAGTACCTGCAGAAAATTTTATTACTGATCCACTTCGTTTTGTGTACGCATTGTCAGTAGAAAAGCCGGGTATAACCATTGCATTGGTTGGACGCATCATTACACCGATGTAGAAATTACCGGCTGGATCGAAGCGAACACCATTGACATATTGCCTAATGCCTAATCCGACTCCATTTGTGGTCATCATTGTAATACCAGTATCTGTATTACCAGTGTCCCGGAACATCCATAAATGATATGCTTCATCAAAGGATGCGAGCTGTCCCTGCCAGCCTACGGCGATGCCGCGGTGGTTTGTTCCTTCATAACCAATGTCAACGCCTGCATTGTTTCTTCCAGTGTTGCTGTATGGTGCAGGTGCAATAAGGCTGTCCCCTTTATAACGGCAGATAGGTGCAAGATATGCTTCACTGCGAGGGCGCCCGTAAAGATAGCCGTTAGGACCGTACGTAGGATTTGCTATCTGAAGCGGTGTTCTGCTTGTCGTATTTACAGGAAGAGAGACCGGGTTCTGCCAGTTCTTTATGAAATTGAGTCCGCCGGTTTGATAGACCTCCTTTTCCCACATAACTGCGTCTGTCTTACGGTTTACGGCTATTCGCTCAAACCGAAGAGCGCTGTTTGTATTTGAAGAAAAATCACGAACAAGAGAAAAACTGTTTCCATTATCCTGATAAAGTCTGAAGCCAATGCTGCCATATCCCACATAAATGCTGGTAGTAGTGCCGCTCTCTGTTACAGTCATAATAGGTGCCCCGCTGAAACCATCAACTGCTGAGGTCAGTACTGTTTTTGCAGTTGATGTGGTTACATTCTGCCATCCGTCATATTTAACAAGGCTTAACATTCCGGGACCTCTCGTTATGACATATACTGCACCTGTTCTCTTGCTTATGGCAACGTAATCAGGGTTGACGCAAGGAATAGACCCTTTTAACTGAGCACTGGTGTCATATACACTGACTCGTTTGTGCAGACGGTCGCAGACAAAAACATTTCCTGATTCGTCGGTAGCAACACCGTGAATAGTGGCTATAGCATTTACACCCCAACCAATGGCAGTATTGCGTGCTGCGGCTGTTACAGGAACGGAATCCAGTTTCAGCCAGGAGGTTACGACACCTGTCTCAACATCGACACGGAAAACCTGCCCGTCTCCCCAAAAGCCCGATGTATCAGCTGTGGCAAGCCAGCAGCCCATGTCCCATGTTCCGTAGAACATTCCGGAAAGATAGAGATATTTTGGGTTGTGAGATGGTGTAAAATATTGCGGCCCGAAGGGACCATTTTTTGCAGGTGCTGCCGGTGAGGTGATAATTTTCTTAACTTTGTTATTTGTAAAGGAGCCATCTTTGCGGATAGTCTGAAGGTCCCAGCCGTTTACCAGAACAATTTCACCTTTATCATTCAGGTTTAACATTCTGGTAGAGGAGTTGTTCAAAATTGACGAAGTGATTGTTCGTCCTACAATAGAAACCGTTTTAGGAGCCCATCCGCCTTCCGGCAGAACATTAATGCCATATGCAACTACAGAGTCTGTTGCAAGACCGGCAGCTGGTGGAAAAATCGTTTTCACGTAGTTACCGGCTGCATCGTATTTTCGAAGAAAAGTGTTGTCTGCCGCTTTTCCAAGAATAAAAACTGAACCATCTTTGTCAAGAAGCATGCTTGGTGTGCTCCTCGGGTTGCCTTGAAATGAATAAAGATCTTCGCCCGCAAGATCAGAAAGACGTGCCGACATGCCAGCTCTAACCCGTACCGAAAGAGATTCAGCGTTAGTAACGGCAGCGCCAAAATCATCCTTGCCATCCCAAACAATAGTTTGTGCCAGATTATTTACAGATAATGGTGCAGGCGGATTGGCACCTAAGAGACCTGCTGCCAGATGTCGAACTACTGAACTGTCATTTACATTAACAATGGATACCTCAACATCTGTGTTTTGGCTGATCTCAAAAGTGATAGTCCAGTTTGAAGAGCCTGCATTGAAGGTCATTTTAGGTTGCTTTATAAAGCTTATTGCTGCTGAAAGCTGAAGGATCAGTATTCCTATAGTAATTGTAACTGTTCTCATTAAACCTCCTAAATAAATATTGTGCAAGCTGTTCATATTTAAAAATATGCAATTCACATGCCATTATTAGGAAGCGATTAATGCGTAATTTAGCTATTTTATGCCGTATTCATTGATATAAAACACTTTAGAACAGTCTAAAACAAAAATACATGTTTCATGAAGCAGGTTTGACAAATACTGTTACTATTAATAAAAATCAAACATCTACAGGATCAGACGAAGTATACGAGTCTCTCGTCCTGCGTCACAGTGGATGAAATAAATTCCTGCTGCATCGGGAATCCCTGCTCTCATTTTATAAAACACACGGTCTGTGCTCCTGCCGGATAGGGCAAAGCTGCCATGTTTGCGGCCGCGGATGTCATACAGTGCCGGCGGGCGATTCAGCAACTGCGGGGCGGTGACCCATATTTCATTGCCGTAAAGGCGGGCGCTCCATATTGACAGGACCGTTCCCGGGATGGCTTCCTCTCCCGAGCTTGTCAGGACGGTAACAGTCCGGATGGTCATGGCGCTGTCGATGATCGTGTCGTCAGCGGAAATAACCAGTTTAATTTCATATCTACCTGGGGAGGCGGGGGTCCAGGAACCGAGAATCCCAAGGCGGACCTCTGTTGCCGCAGCAGCTCCCAGCGGTTGCCAGGAACCGCTGTCCGCAACCCGCCAGAAGAGCTGACGACTTAGCAGGTTGATAGAATTCCGGCTGCCACCATCCACCCAGGCGATACCCAGGATATTCGCTGTCCGCCCGACCTGCAGCGTTTCGGGCAGTGATATATTTGCGTTCCAAACCGCGGCAGAGTCGAAGATTTGCGGAGCTTCGTGGAGATAGGTGCCCGTACAGACCAGCCTCGCTTTACGGGTGACGATGAGTCCAGAGCGGGTGTGGTAGGAGTTCACCAGCCTGACAAGGGTCGAATCCTGCACCGTGAGTTGCGTGCCGATGACGCTGGTCGTACAATTCACCACAGACGCTCCCATTATCTTACCCACACCGCCCCAACCGTCCACGTTCAGTGACCGGACACTCAGACGGGTATTGCCGAATACCAGGAAATCCCCGGTCAGGCAGTTCTGGTAACGCACCCCCACAGAACCAGCGTATGTCTCGCCGTAGAAGCCGCCAGGGTAAAAGTTGTACACTTCCACCCTTGTATTGATAAACCGCAGCGTCCGGTTCAGCAGAGGAAAGGTGAAATCCGGGTAAAGCGTGTGACTGATAATGCCTTCGAGAAAAGCGGAGTCCGGGGGCGGCATGACCACCAGTACGCCACGCAGATAGCTGTTCCGGAAGGTGACGCTGGAACCAGGGTAGGAGTAGGGGGCCCACTGCAGGTTGCCTATGGTGTCAAGCGTCAGATTGCAGCGGACGCCGGCGGTTCCAGGGGTGTTCCGGTTCAGCTCCCAGTGCAGGATACGGCCTGTGTCCAGCGTCAGGTCCGCGGTCACTCCGCTGCCAAAGGCGGGTTCTACAATCGCGGAGTCGCATTGCGCAATGTAAAGAGCTGCCGAATCACGGACGACCCATTCATACGCATAATTGACATTCCGGATAAATGCGGCAGCACCTTTGTCGACGGTACCGCTGAGCGAAGCGCTTTTGTTGCGGCACTGTTCCATGGAAAAAAGGGCGCCAGCCCCGCTTGAGAACATATTCAGGTGGGTAAAGGTCGTGGTGCAGGCATGCATCCGGAAGGCGCTGCCAGCAGCCGCGCCCCAAACGGATTCATAGCCCTGATTTTCATTCACGAGAATGGTGCAGGAGTCCAAAAGAATGCTGCCACCCAATGCTGCGGCCAAAGTACCAGTGAGATTGAGATGCGCTTTTTTTGCAATTAATACACCGCCGTAAACCTGGATATTGCCTGTCCGCGTCCAGGAGCCGCTAATCCGGAGCGTGTCGCCTCGGCTCAGAAGAAGGTCCTGCGCCTGCAGGGTTACTGGAAACAAGAAGAGAAGGCCCAGCTGGATGATGGCGCTTATTTTTGAAAACATGGATTGGCTCCGCGTAAAAAGCTGATTGACTGATAGGCCATTAAACAGGATCCGTATACGATACTACGATCACTGTAACGGATATGAACAACAATATATCATGTCAATTTTCTCAAAAACAATCATTTACGCAAACGGCGCTGTATCAAAACATCCAACCCCTGCAGAAAGCGTTAACGATTTATCTTGTCAAATTTCGAAATATCATCACATCAGACCAAAATACCTACAGATTTATTTGAAGTTATTGCATTAAATTATCATTAAACGATAATCGTGTTGCTTTTACGCGGGTTTTTTCGAACCTCGTTGGGGTTGATACCGAGCTTTTTGAAGCCGTAATAAACAGTTCGTCGTGATACTCCTATAGCATCAGCGATATCGCGTATTACACCCCGGTAACGAACAAGAAGCATGAGAGCCTCTTCTCTGCTTAGTTCAAAAGGGGTCTTTTTTTTACGATTGTCCGTTGATAACGGGGTGTTCAAGGTTTGGTCAGCTTTTAAGTCAAGATCCGTTGTTCCGATTTGTCCGTTGGAGGTAAAAATGACAGCTCTTTCAAGCACATTTCTGAGTTCGCGCACATTTCCAGGCCAGGAGTAGGCATACAGTTTTTTGTATCCATCGGCCGTAATTCCGACGATGTTTCTATGATGACTTTTTGAGAATTCCTGAATAAATTCCCTGCATAGTTCAGGCAGATCATCTAGTCGTTGTCTAAGTGGAGGCAGGTGAATTGGCACAACCGCCATCCGATAATAGAGATCTTCTCTGAAAAGACCCTTTGAAACCATGTCGCTCAGATTCGCATTACTCGCGGCAATCAGGCGAATGTCCAGTTGAATGGGCTTTGTTCCACCAATTCGCATTATGGAAAAATCCTGAAGAAACTGCAGCAACTTGGTCTGTGTTTCATGAGTCAGATTACCCACTTCGTCTAAAAAGAGTGTGCCCTGTTCAGCCTGTTCAAACAGGCCCGTATGAGAATGGTAAGCTCCGGTAAATGCCCCTTTTTCGTGACCGAATAACTGACTTTCCATAAGTGTTTTTGGTAAAACCGAGCAGTCAACTTTGATGAAAGGCCCCTTTGCATAAGGGCTTCGGCTATGGATGTGTCTGGCCAATATCTCTTTACCTGTCCCGGTTTCCCCTTGTAAAAGCACAGATACTTTTGTTACAGCAATCCGTTCTGCCTTTTCCTTAAGAATACTTGCAGCTTTACCAGAACCTATGAATTGCGATTTTGAGCGTTCGTATCGTGAGGCCAGGTAACGATAACGCTGCTCCGCGGAATTCAGCCGGGTTTGGAGATCTGTTACTTCTGTGAGATGATACCCTGACAATTCACCGTTCTGACCATTCAAATGAAAGCTCATAAACGGATTGATTAGAAAGAAGTGTCCACCTTCTCCGGCTTTGACCATAAACTGCTCATTTTTTACTGACGCATCGGAAGGCCGGACAGATACGGCGATAGATTTTAGAACGCATCTTCCTCCGGGGCGCAGGAAGAGAGTAAGCAATGTTGTGCCCCGGTTCAGAAAGTCATGGTCGTGGAAGCCGAAGATCCTTTGTTCTTTTTTGTAAACAAGAAAGCTGTCGCGTGATTTGAAATAAGTCAATTGTTGAGTTGCGGGAAAAGCTGTAATAGGAAGAGGGCATCCGGCAATAACAAAGCCGCATTTTTTTAGCAGCATCCGCTTATTTTTTATGTCCGGTCCAAGTCGATATCCGAAGAAGTCGTAATCAAGCATAGGGCCAGCCTCGTCACCGAATACCACTCCTGGCAGATCCGTGCTTTCTTGCTTTAGGTTTAGGTGGATGGCGACATCTGTTGTATTAATATCGGGGCGGAAAGGTAGAACCAGATACGAACTTTCATCATTTCCAGCAACCCATTCGAAACCATCAGCTGTGCAAGTTATGGTTCCTCCACCGCATGGTTTCAGCTCTCTTACAGCCGAAATGTTATTGGTATCGAATTCACAAACAGTAGTCATCTTTAGTTTGAAAGGGGGAGCTGTTTTCGAGAGAATCTCTTCCTGAAGTGCCTGCGGGGTTGGAGAGAGAAGTTCAGAAACAGGTAGTCCAAGCAGGTGGCCGGGTGTTTTGTAGCGGTCTGAGAATGGGCTGAAAAAAGTATGGTTAAAGCCAGCCACTTTCTGAGAATTATCCAGGTAAAGAATACCGCCAGATGACATTTCTATAGTTTTGGGAAGTATGCCGGAAGGAGTTACCACACCATGCAGACGCTTGTTATCCTGAGGTATAAGTTTGAGTGTGACCACCGGCAGGTTTGTATAGAAGGGGTTGGGCTGTTCGCGGATGTCAAATGTGTCGGAGTATCCGTATAAAACAGATTTTTCGGCTGCAAGTTTTGCCAGATCTGTCGAGGCGTCAATTCTGAACATTTTGCGGATGTTACCGGCTTTTCTTATTTGTGTGGCAATAAAATAGAGGTGTTCAAAGTTTGCATCTGAATCTTCAATAACATTTCCATCTACATCTAATAATAAAATGAGATGATGGTTTAATGCCCGGTAAGCAGGATTATTTTTTGTGAAAATTATATTGTTGTCCATATTTACAATATTATGAAAATGTGCGCAAAACGCAATACATTTGGTGCAAATGTGAGCAATAATTGAGCGGTATTTTTAGTAACTCTTTGATATTTAATAAGATAAAAACAGGTACTTTTGTTGATATATGAAATAAAGTATATATTTTAAAATGGAGGAAAACCATGACGCGTAATGCAATCTGTTCCGCTTTTGCTCTTCTTTTTTTCATAGCACCACTTTTTGCTTTTCCCAAAAATTCACTTTTATCAACTATATCCGACACAAGCTGGCTGCGCATTGGCGACTATAATTGCGGCAGAGCATCATGCGATCAGACGCTTGATTACAGCGGAATGGTGTATGATTTTCACAGACACAAGATACTCCTTTTCGGTGGTGGACATGCGACCGCGATGTGGAATCAAACCGAAGAATTCGATCTAGCAACCTTGACATGGAAGCAGCTCAACATTCCTGACTCCTGTACTTTTTATCTTGACAGCACACGCGCATATTTTGGCGACACGGTAATGACGGACACAGGGAGAGTCGTCTGGCCTGCAGGCGGCACCATCGGATATGACGGTGATAAGCGACCAATCAGCCGTCACACTTATGACCAGTTGGATATGGCAGCTGACACCTGTCTTCTGATAATGTCAGCCACTCAGTGCGACAAGGGCGGTTGTATGTCCCCGTCACAATGGACAAATTGGGAATATTTTCACGACAGATATGTGTGGGTTTTCGATCCGGTTCGTGTTAGCTGGACAAGACTTTCTCCTGACGCAGTACCCGCTAACTTTGCTGTAGGTACAGCGCTTGACCCTTCGACAGGTCTGCTCTATATGGCGGGCGGCCGAAATTATGATGTGCATACTTACGACTGGAAGACCCGCAAAAGGGAGATTGTTGCCTCTTGTCCGGTCGGCTGGGCAAGCTGTCAGGCTATGACCTACAATCCTGTCAACCATTCAATGCTGCTGTTTGCCGCTGCCAATATATACGAATATGATATTACCGCCAAAACCTGGACTGCAAAAAACCCCCGTGGTACCCATGTCAATTCATATCTTCGGGCCGTATCTTTTGATTCTGTTAATCAGGTGTTCGGTGTGATTAATAATGGTGCCTTCAGTTACTACAGTCCATGGACCAATACCTGGTACAGTCTGCCTTTCGATACCTCCCGTTTCCCGGTAAATCCGGCATTCAATTGTACAGTTTATGATCCTGTCAATAATGTCTATGTCCTTTTAACCTACGGCACCGGTTCGATTCGGTATAAAGGTTGGACCACCTGGACATACAAGTTCAGTGATACTCCGGGATTATTTCCCGGAACGCGACCTGTGTTGAATGCGTCGGAAAGAGGCATAACCGCCGGTCCCTTACTAACGATCAGTGTAACACCTAATCCATTCAAAACTGATGTCAGTCTGTATTGCCCGATCGGAAGCGGTGAGGTCGTTATATATTCGGTTGATGGAAAAGCCGTATGGAGTTCCGCTATCACGTCTGATAAGCGTGAAGTGTTATGGAACCCCGGTGTGACGGCATCCGGTCTTTATATTGCAGTATATTCGGTTGTGGGGAAAGGCAGCGTTTCAAAACCGTTGTATCTGATGAAATAACAAAAGTGAAAATGCGGAGGTTCGCCGGAGAATATACAAGCCTCGCGCATTGTCGTCATTATCTCTCTGCTGGCGAGTGCTGATCCGTTATTCTCTTCTGCAGCAGTTCTTATGGACTGAAATTAAGCCGATAGAACTTAATTTTATTACTGGGCTAGATTCATGTCAAGAGGGGGTTTGCGGGAACCAATAAGAGGTTCGTATTTAAACTCTTTTCCCCTCTTTTCATCGAATTCGGTTCTGACCTTTTTAAGAAGATTTTTGTCCGAAATAAGATCGACTGTTGTGAGAGACAATACCTTGGCGGCATTGATCATTCCCAGAAAACCTGTCCTATGACCGGAAGCTGCTACGGCCTGCCATGTGTGTTCGCCGGTGCCAGGCACCCAGCAGGCGGTTGAAAGCCCCGATGATGGTGTGACCCAGCTGACATCAGCAACATCAGTTGAGCCATAAGTTCTGCGTCCGGTTGCAAAAGGCTGGATCTCTTCCACCTGTTTAATCCAGTCGGATTTTACAGAGTCGAATGTTCCAACAATTGAATCTGAAAAAGCCTTTGCAATCTCATCATACTTGACACCACCGATTTTTATCAGATTGGAATACAACGCTCTTGCAATCGTTTCGTTTGGAAGTGAAGGGTATGTTGCGCTGATCATTTCACATTCTACTGTCGTTCCGGTTCCAATCGCCGCACCATTTGCAGCGTTAGTTGCCCTTTCGAAAAGCCCACGGAGTTCTGATACATCAAAGTGGCGGAAGTAATAGTAAACTTCAGCAAAATCAGGAACTACATTTGGTGCGAGTCCTCCATTTGTAATGACATAGTGAATTCTGGAATCACCCGATATGTGTTCACGCATTAGATTCACCATCATGTTCATTGCTTCAACTCCGTCAAGGGCAGATCTGCCCTTTTCAGGTGCAATCGCAGCATGAGAGGATTTGCCCGAAAAACGATACTTAGCCGAAATATTTCCGGTATGAGTCACTGTTGATGCTCCGTTAGAAGTACCCGGATGCCATCTCAAAACAGCATCTGCATCATCAAAGAGACCATCCCGCACCATGTAAACTTTTCCAGCTCCCCCCTCTTCAGCCGGTGTGCCGTATAATCTCACAGTGCCATTGCTCCTGCTATTGACAAGCCACTCTTTAACTGCAATCGCTGCTGCTGCTGATGCAACACCGAAAAGGTTGTGTCCGCATCCATGACCGAAACTGTTCTTTGTTAATGGTTTACGATATGGCACATTGTCCTGAGAGAGTCCCGGCAGCGCATCATATTCGGCTATAAGCCCTATAACAGGCTTTCCCGAGCCAAATTCAGCAACAAATGCAGTTGGAATTCCTGCAACACCACTCCTTACAGTGAATCCTGCATCCTTCAGGGCAGCAGCAAGCAACCCTGCACTTTTCGTTTCCATGTAGCCAGGTTCCGGATTACTCCATATTTCATATGCCATCTTTTCATAAACAGTCCTGTTCTTTTCGATATGGTAAACAGGCAGACTATTTTTCTCTGCACTCAGAGATATGAACAGCAACAGTATTAATGATATGATGTATGCAGACATTTATGATCTTTTTTTTAAACCATCAAATCAGCTTCAGTATTTTCCGATCTCTGTATCAGTGAGTAACATCAATATATCATGTCTATTCTCTCAAAAACAACCATCTTTACTTTTGCTACCTTGAGACACAACACGCAAACGGCGCTGTATTAAAACATCCAGCCCCTGCAGAAAACGTGAACGATCTCTCTTGTCAAATTGCGGTGGCCCGCCGGAAAACATGCCGGCTTCGCGCATTGTCGCCATAATCTCTCTGCTGGCGAGTGCCGATCCGATATTCTCTTCTGTAAACAGATTTCCTTTGTGGTCTATTACGGATGCGCCCTTCTTCAACGAGCGGGATGCGAGAGGAATATCAGCGGTGATTACAATGTCATTTTCAGAAACATTCTCTGCAATCCAATCATCTGCTGCATCCAGATTGTTTTCAACAACTACAAGCGTCAGCCACGGAAAAGTTGGTATCCGCATCCAGGAATTTGCAACGAGAGTTACTTCTAGTTTATGCCTTTCAGCAACTCGATATGTTTCCTGTTTCACAGGACAGGCATCGCCATCAATAAAAATATGCATCCTTTAAGATACATATTTAACTTACGTTAAGGCTTAATGGGGAAAAATGAATAAAGGACTCAATTTTTATATGGGAAAGGTTGTTTTTTAGAGAATTGACATAATATATTGATAAAAAATTAAAATAGAGGTATATATGCGTCCAGTTTATTCCATACTTATTATTATCTTCTGCGGGGTAGTTTTTGGTGAACAGATCTTGTCATCAAATTCTAATGACACACCATCATTCACACGTCAAACCTATCCAAAAGTTGATGGTTCAACTGTAACTATTCCACTTTCTGTTGCAGTAGCCGCACGTCTAACCGGACTACCAAAAGATACCGTATCACGTTTTGTAATTCATAACAAAACTCATCAGGCATATTTGAATTTAGTAAACCGAAGGACAGATCTGATTTTTGTTACAAGCCCATCGGCTGAAGAACTGGATTCTGCCAGGGCAAAAGGCATTACACTTGAAGTCGTTCCAATAGTAAGTGAGGGATTTGTATTTCTAACCGGGCGTGACAACACTGTAGATAATCTGACATTACAGCAGATTGTTGATATTTACTCAGGGAAAATCACAAACTGGTCACAGGTTGGCGGATACGATACTATAATTAGGGCATATCAGCGTCCGGTTAATTCAGGGAGTCAAACTGGATTTCTTGATTTGGTAATGAAGGATGTTACTCCTGTTACACCGCCTCCCTCTCTTGTTGTAGCACAAATGGATGAATTAATAGATATGGTCAGTTTGTATACAACTGTACCAAATGCTATCGGTTATACATATTACTATTTTATCAAATCAATGTATGTTAATCCAAGAACTAAACTTCTAAAAATAAACGGGGTCCTTCCCGACACTTCAACTATTCGTAATATATCTTACCCCATTACAACTGCTTATTATGCTGTGTATCGCAACGATGAACCTGAAACGTCAAATGTAAGAAAAGTTGTAAAGTGGATACTAGCTGAACAAGGTCAGAATCTATGCGATTCGCTCGGATATGTAAAAGTAGGTAAATCAAATAAAGCTGAGTCATCGTACAAACTAAAACAAACGGCATTAACCTGTAAAATCAGCCCAAATCCTGTAAGTGGGCTTGTTAACATTTCATGGCCCAAGAACTCTGAAAATGGAATTCTGACTATTTCCCGTCTTGATGGCAAAGTAATTTTTACAAAGAACATTGCAGAAAATCTAACGACCGCATCATGGAATAGTGCAGGTTACCCACACGGTTTGTATTTGGTAAATATTAAATTCAGCAGAACCGCCTATTCCGTTCGGATTCTATTGGTCCGTTAAATTTGATTCCATACAACTTCAGCTGTAATTTTCTAAATACACTAGCGTATATTATTCCCGATACTATTTTCGTGCAAGGATGGACGTATGAATTTTCAGGAAACAATTCCAACGGAATTAAAGTCTCTTTATTCTGCATTGTGTAATTGGTGCAATTATTTATCAGAAAATAAATACTCGAATTTTGCCGAGACTTTACAATTATCATTTAATAAGCTTCATGATAGCTTTACTGGCAACAACGAAGAACGGTACGAAGCTCTTTTAAATTTCCAAGACATGTTTAAAGGTGGAATGGGATCGATAAACGATATTTCCATTGACGATATTTTCTTACGTCAATCCGTTGAGAAAGAGCGCGACCTTCTTATTAGAAAATATTACGATCTTGTTTGTCTTAAAGTAAATCCAGAGAACATTATCAAGTAATCTAACTTATGTAATTCTTTCAAAAGGTATCTCTTATGGATGCGTTTTCAGTAATCCAGTGTATCCATGTGGTTACAAATACTATTTTTACTTTCAACTGACATTGCAATATAATGTCTAATACAGCCATGGAAAAGAATATGCTGAAAACATCAGGCCGATACCGCTGGGTGATTTGCGCCCTCCTCTTTTTCGCCACCACGGTTAACTATGTTGACAGACAGGTTCTTGGCATACTCGCTCCCGATTTACAGAAACAGTTCGGCTGGAATGAAATCGGATACGGCAACATCGTTATGGCCTTTCAGGCAGCCTATGCAATAGGTCTTCTGGTAATGGGGCGTATTCTCGATATAATCGGCACACGGCTCGGGTATCTTATAGCTCTTATATTCTGGAGTGTAGCAGCCATGGCTCACGCATTGGCCGGAGGTGCATTCGGTTTCGGAGTTGCCCGCTTTTTTCTAGGTCTTGGTGAAGCAGGAAATTTTCCTGCAGCGGTCAAAACTGTAGCTGAATGGTTTCCAAGAAAGGAACGCGCTCTTGCTATAGGTATCTTCAATGCCGGCAGCAATGTCGGTGCAATCGTCGCGCCGCTTACTGTTCCCTTTATAGCAATTACCTTCGGCTGGCAGTGGGCTTTCATACTTACCGGTGGCATAGGACTTGTCTGGATTATCTTCTGGCTTGCATTATACCGGAAACCAGCAGTCCACCCAAAACTCTCTGCCGACGAGTTAAAGTACATTCAGCAGGATCCTCCTGACACAGATGTAAAGGTGCCATGGCTCCGTCTTCTGTCATTCCGCGGACTTTGGTCTTTCAGTTTGGGTAAATTTATGAC